>NZ_JAMYPL010000020.1:0-142251 GCF_040320355.1 Mesorhizobium sp. M0715
GAAAGGGCTGAGCCCTGTGCAATACAGAACCCAGCCCTTAAATCTGCCGGCACCTTAAACCGTCCAACTTTAAGGGGTCAGTTCAGATCAGCGGGATGTTTCGGAAGATGTCCACATAGGTGCGGCCGAGCAGCCGGGCCAATTCGTTCGAGGATGTCCGCGCCAGGCCGACGATCGTTCCCACGATCGTCGCCAGCGTCAGGCCGACGGTTCCCAGAAACAGCGTATTGATGATCCCGATGAGGAAGTACCACCAATAAGGATCGTTCGCCGTGGCGGGCAGCAGCGAGAAGTTCAGGTCCCAGCCCGTCGACTTGAACAGGAAGTCGAATCCGGAGGTGATCCCCTGCGCCGCCAGGTTCTGTCTGGCGATCGCAATGCCGGCAAGCACCATCGCGGCGATCGAGCCGACATACAGGACCTGCAACAGTGCGTTGCGGACTTTTTGATTTCTCAGCAGGCTGACCATTCAGAAATCCTTCCCGAATTGCCGCGCGGTCCCGCCCGGTGGGAGCCGGGCGGGACCTGGAGTGGGATGCGTTCAGAACGGATCAATCGACAACCAGCGGGAACAGGACACCGCCATTGTTCCACAAATTGGTCAGTTCGCGATCCATCTTGTAGGGCGAGTCCTTGCCGAGATCGCGATCGAAGATTTCGCCGTAGTTGCCGACGTTCTTGATCACCTTGTAGGCCCAGTCGTCGGAGAGCCCGAGACCTTTGCCCATGCCTGGCGTGACGCCGAGGAATTTGGCGACCTGCGGTGAGGTCGGCTTGGCCTTTATCTCGTCGACGTTCTTCGAGGTGATACCTTCCTGCTCGGCAAAGATCAGCGTGCTCAGCGTCCAGTTGGCGATGTCGACCCAGTTGTCGTCGCCTTGCCGCATGATCATGACTTCAGGCTCGACGGCGAGCACGTCGGGCAGGATGACGTGGTCGTCGACCTTGCTCTTGGCGATGCGCGCAATGGCCAGTGTCGGACCCCACTGCGCATAAAGATCGCAGCGTCCCGAGAAATAGGCCTGCTCGAGCTCCTCGGTCTTCTCGATGAGCACCGGTTCGAGCTTGATGCCGAGCTTGGCCGTATAGGCAGCGACCTGCTGTTCCTGCGAGGTGCCGGCGGGAATGCAGATCGTGCCGCCTGCGGCATCCTTGAGCGACTTGAGGTTCAGCTCCTTGTGCGCCATCACCTTGGTGGTCCCGAGATAGTAGGACATGGAGAACTGCAGCCCAAGTTCGGTGTCGCGGCTGAGCGTGCCGCCCGAGGCCTTGATGATGATGTCGACATCGCCGGACTGCAAGGCCGGCCAGCGCTGGGCCCAGCTGATCGGAACGACCTTCAGCTTCGCCGGGTCGCCGAACACGGCCGCGGCTACCGCCTTGCAGAGATCGATGTCCATGCCCTTCCAGTTGCCCTTGTCGTCCACCTCGGCGAAGCCGAGATAGGAGCCGTCATGGCCGGTGCAGTTCAGCATGCCGCGTGCCTTGACGGTTTCGAGCGTCTTGCCGCCGGCGGCTTCCGCCGGCGCCGCAAAATGTACGAGGCCAAGGGCCAGGGCCGAAGCCCCCCATTTCATCATTTTCATGTTCCGTCTCCACTGTTGAGGTTGTTTGGTTTCTTGTTGTTGGAGGCCCGAAAAGCGTCTTTCAGGCCTCGGTCTCGAAGCCGCTTCTAGTCGGAAAGCGGGGCCGGTTTCGGTAACGAGGAAATCGTGAGGTCGCCGCGCCAGTCCTGCTGAGCCAGCCATCGGTGAAGTGCGGCGACCGCCTTCACACGCAGATGTCCGCGCGGGACGACAAGATAGAAGCCCGGGACTTCCTCCGGCTTCATATCGGCAATGGCATCGCGGCCGATCGGCGCGACCAGCGTGCCCGCCCGGAAATCTTCCTCGGCATCGATGACGGAAACCAAGCCCACACCTATGCCTTGCAAGGTCGCCCGGCGCATGGTCGCGGCGTCGTCGAAGCTGATGCTGCGGTCGCCATCCGTCAGTTCCACGCCAAGGTGGCGCAATATGTCCGGCCACAGACGCTTCGACTTGACGGTGTCGAGCAACGTGAACTGTGTCAGATCATGCGCCGACTTGATCCTTTCGCCGATCGCCGGCGTGCAGCAGATGATCTTCGGATCCGGCACCAGCAACGTGGTTTCATAGCCGGACCAGTTGCCGTAGCCCCACTGGACCGTCATATCGATATCGTCGCGCCCGAAATCGGGCAGGTCGACCATCGTCGTCAGGCGCAGATCCGCGCCCGGCAAGATTTCCCGGAACAACGAAAGCCGCGGCAGGAGATAGTGCGTGGCGAAGTATGGGCTCGCATTCAGGTTGATGCGGTCCCGATAGTTCGACTTGGTGACGCGGCGAACGCCTTCGGCAAACTCGTTGAAGCCGGCCTTGACATAGTGCGACAGAAGAATGGCCGACTCGGTCAGTTCGATCGACCGGCCCTTACGCTCGAACAGCGTTACCTGGAGCGTATCCTCCAGAAGCTTGATCTGCTGTCCGACGGCCTGCGGCGTGACCAGCAATTCATCCGCCGCCTGCCGAAAGCTCTTGTGCTGCGCGACCGCGTGGAACACGCGCAGAGCATTCAGCGAGGGAAGGCGCAGCTTGCCGGTCATCGAAAATCCCGTTCCTTTCCCTGCTTGTGGCCGGTCGGTCATGCACTGCCTCGGTCATGCACTGCCAGAGTTCAGTCGCCTGCGGCGAAAGAGGCTCAGGCGTATATGTAACCACCTGAAACAATTACGTTTTCACCGGTCATGTAAGTGTTCTTGGGGCTGCCCGTCATCAGCACCCATTCGGCAATTTCCTTTGGCTCGGCACCGCGGCCGAGCGGGCTCGCCTTGGCCAGTTCCTCCAGGAAGCCGAGCGCTTTTGCCTTCTCCGTCGCCATGCCGGCCGGCGCCACCGAATTCACCAGAATGCCGTCCTTCGCCACGTGATGGGCAAAGGATCGGGTAAGGCTGACGACGGCGGCCTTGGTCGCCGCATAATGAGCGTTCTGCGGATGCGCCTTGAAGGCGTCGACCGAGGTCAGGTTCACGATCCGCCCGCGGACGTGGCTCTTCGGCTCCTGCGATTGCATGTGGCGAACCGCCGCCACCATCATGTGGTAGGTGCCCTTGATGTTGATGCCGTTGGAGGCATCCCAGTCGGCGTCGGTGATTTCGAGGAGCGGGCGGCGAGGGTAGATCGCGGCACAATTGATCAGCGTGTCGACGCGCCCGAGTTTCGAAACGATCGCCTCGAATGCGGCGTGGCACTGTGGGCCTACCTGGATGTCGCAAAGGGCGGTCGCGGTAGGCAGTCCGCTGGCCTTCGCGGTCGCCAGCGCGGACTCGGCGGCTTCCTGGTTGATGTCGATGATGCCGATCTTTGCCGCCCCGGCCTCGACAGCCATCTCGGCTAAGAGGGCACCGAGGCCGGCACCACCGCCAACGATCAGAACGGAAAGATCTTTCATCCCGGTTTTCCTTACTTGGTACCGCTTGGCGAGGTTGGCCAAGTCGGCATGATGTCGAAACGGGTAACGTCGGCCCATGCGGGGAGCCCAAGCACAGCGACGACCATCCTGGCCACGTCATCCGGTTGCACCACTTTGCTGGCGTACATGGCTGCGCGCGCGTTGGCGTCGAGGATGTCCTGGTAGAGCTGCGTCTCGACACGGCCGGCAACGATCTCGGTGACGCGTACGCCTGATGGGGAGAGGTCGGCGCGCAGCGCTGCTGCAAAGCCTGATATCGCCGCCTTGGTCGCTGAATAGACGGCAATGTTGGAGTATGCCGCGTGGCCCGCTGTGGAGCCGGTGAACAATATATGCCCGGACTGCCGCTCGCGCATTTGCGGGACGACGAGGCGCGTGAGCAGGATTGCCGCGCTGAGGTTCACCTCGAGCGTGGTGTCGATGTCAGCGATCTTCATATCGGCGAAGTTGCCGAGCGGCGGCATGACCCCGGCATTGTTGATCAGCACGTCGATGGTGAGATCCGCCAGGGCCGCTTCCAGGGCCTCGCGGTCGGTGACGTCGACGGCAATCGGCACGATGCCGGACCGCTGTGCCTGCAGCTCCTTGAGCGCGGCCTGGCTGCGCCCGACCGCATAGACGTCGTAGCCGGCGTCGCTCAGCGCGATCGCTATGGCCCGCCCTATGCCGCTCGTCGCACCGGTGATGAAGGCTGTCGTCACGTGGGCTTTCCTGATTGTCTGTTTTCAGTTTGCGGCCCGGGCCGATGCCGCGAAACCAAGAAAACCAGCAAAAAGGAAAGATAAACTTTCGAAAACTTCGAACGCCTCCAAACCTCCTTGGGGTGCTCGTATAACCGCAGCAGCCGAAAACCCAGGGAAACGCTGGCAAGCTGGCGCCTTCAGCCCTTGGGAAACCCGCGCAGCCGGTGACGGAACAAAAAACACGGCTTTCGCAACGGATGTCTAATTTTCGGCCCAGGCGCGCCGATGCGATCGAATTCGCGAGGCCTCACCCGCCTGTCGAGACAGGCCTTTTCATGTCGGTGAAAAGTGAGGCCGCCGCCGCCTTCTGCTCGGCTTCGATTGCCTCCACGCCAGAGGCTCGGGCCAGGGCGCGCACCCGCCCGAGGCTGTTGTGCAGGTGCTTGCGCATGGCTTGGCGGGCGGCGCGGCCATCCTGCCTTTCGATGGCGTCGACGATTGTCTTATGTTCGCTGTGTATGCGCGCGTAGTAGCTGTCCTTGAGTTCGGGCGTGACCAGATAGCCGAGCTGGAAGCGCGGCACGATCATCGGCCCGAGATAGCTTAGGAAACCGTGGATGAATTCATTTCGTGCCGCCTTGGCGATCGCCAGGTGGAAATCATAGTCGTAGTGGATCTGGACGACGGCGGGATCGGCCTGCTGGGCGTCGACCTGTTCCATCAAGGTGCGGATCGCGCTGGCTTCCGCATCGGTGCGCCGTTCCGCGCACAATCCCGCCGACTCCACCTCGACGCTCAACCTCAGCTCGAGCAGCGCAATGGTTTCCGGCAAGGTCCTGAGCGCTTCGTCCGGTATCGAGAAGTTGCGCGGCGCCGGCGTCTCGCTGACGAACATGCCGCGCCCCTGCTGCGGCACCACCAGGCCTTCGGAACGTAGTCGCGCCACAGCTTCCCGCACCACCGTGCGGCTGACATCGTACTCGGCGCAAAGCTCCGCCTCTGTCGGCAATTGCGCGCCGGGCAGCAGCTGTCCGGAACGGATCTTCTCGGACAGGCTCTCCGCCACGACGGTGGAAAGCGGCTTGCGCTTCGTCATCAGTCTCCCTCTCGCCAGATTCGGGATGATGCCCGAACCGGCAGGACCATTCAAACCGCCGCGGTGACGATCAGTTCGACCAGCATTCCGGGCTTCGCCATCCGTCCTTCGCCCGATGAGCGCGCCGGTGCGTGCTCCCCGGGCATCCAGGCGTCCCACACCGCGTTGACTTCGTCGAAATCCCTGATGTCGTCCAGCCACATCTGCACATGAAGGATGCGGGTCTTGTCCGTGCCCGCCTTGCCAAGCAGCGCATCGATCTTGCCGAGCACCTCGCGCATCTGGTCGGCCGCGGACTGGCCGGGCCTCGCGACCTGGCCGGTGAGGTAGAGCGTGCCGTTATGGATGACGCCGTGGTGGATGCGGGTATCGAAGTCGAAGCGCTGGATGTCGCTCACTGGCCGGATATTGCTCACTGGATTATCCTTGTCAGATAGCCGGCGTTTGCCGGATGGGATTTCCCTGCAGATATTGTGCGTAAGGCGCCTGAACCAGCCAGCCGGCGTCGACCGGCAAGGTGACGCCGGTAATCGAAGCGGCGCGCTCCGAGCAGAGGAACAATGCCGCCTCGGCGACATCGCGCGGCTCGACGAAGCGTCGCAGTGCCGTGGTGGCCTGTATGGCTTCGGGGTTGCGTTCACCCTTGGCGATCTTGGTCTTCAAACCATCGGAAAGTGTATAGCCGGGCGCGACCGCATTGACGCGAACGCCATGCGGGCCGAGTTCGGCGGCGAGGATCTGGGTCAGGGCCAGGACCGCATGCTTTCCCGGCGTGTAGGCCGGCAGCGACAGCGGCGCGAAAGAGGCGAGCGAGCCGACATTCAGGATCGCGCCTCGCCGGGCGGCCGACATCAGCCGGCCAAACACCTGGCACCCCAACAGCGTGCCGCGATAATTCACCCGCCACATCTTCTCGTCCTCGTCCAGATCCTGATCAAGGACGTACTTGCCGCTCTGCAAGATGCCGGCGCAGTTGACGACGACGTGAGGCGTGCCGAACCCGTCGCTGACAATCCGTGCCAGAGCCTCGACTGAGCCGCTATCTGCGACATCTGTCTGGACAAACAGCGCACGCGGCGCGCCTGCCGCCTGGCAGGAGCCGGCCGCCTCATTGCCCCTCGTCGCATCCCGGCCGGAGACGACCACATGATAACCGTCTTCGGCGAAGCGCTGCGCGATAGCGCGTCCGATGCCGGACGTGCCGCCGATGACGACGGCAGTCGGTGTCTCAGCCATGGCCACGGTCCTTGCCTTCGATGTCGAAGAATTCGGACATCGCCCGGACCTGGAAATCCATCATCGGGCGTCCCGGTTGAACGCGGCAGCCGACCCCCTTGGCCGCCCGCAGCAGAGCGGTTTCCGCAGGCTCCATGATAATGTCCACGACCGTCATATCCGGGGTCAGCCGGCTGACGTCAAGCGGCAGCGGATCGCCGGCATGCATGCCGACAGGTGTGGCGTTGATCGCCATATGCATGCCGGAAGGCTCGGCCTCTCCGACCTGGATGCGGCATTTCGGGAACGCGCGGCCAACCAGCGCCGCCAGTTTCCCGGCACGCGCCGTATCGATGTCGGTAAGGCGGATTTCGTCGGCGCCGGCTTCCGCGAGACAATAGGCTAGCGAGGCACCGGCGCCACCGGCACCGACTTGAAGAATGCGGCGGCCGGCGATCTGATGTCCGTTTGCCTTGAGCGCATCGATGAAGCCGACGCCGTCGAAATTGTCGGCATACCAGCTGCCATCCGGCAGCCGTCGCACCGAGTTGGCGCTTTCAACCCGCGCGGCGCGGTCATGGGCGGCGGAGCATTTGTGGTAGACGGCAACCTTGTACGGCACCGAAATGATCACGCCCCTGATATTCTCGGCTGCCGTGATGCCGGCCCAGAAGGTCTCGAAATCCTCCGGGCGGCAGCTCAAGGGCACCATGAGGCTGTCGAGGCCCTTCTGCTCGAAGATCTCGTTGAATATGCCGGGGCTCTTGGCATGGGCCACGGGATGGGCCAGCATCACGAAGATCTCGGCCTTGCCGGTTCCGCGCATCGGTTACTCCTTTTCTTTTGACAGTTCGTGGCCGCTCAGGATCTCCAGCGCCCGGACGAGAGACGAGTGATCGGCCTCGGCGCCACCTGGATGGCCTGAACAGGCATTCATCAGTTGCTGCGCCATGGCGGTGTTCGGCAGCGCCACGCCAAGGACGCGGGCACTGTCAAGCGCCAGGTTGAGATCCTTCTGGTGGAGCTTGATGCGGAAGCCTGGGGCGAAGGTCCGGTCGATCATGCGCTGGCCATGCACTTCCAGGACGCGTGAAGCGGCGAAGCCACCCATCAGGGCGCCGCGCACCTTCGTCGGGTCGCACCCGGCCTTGCTGGCGAAGACAAGCGCTTCGGCCACGGCCTCGATGTTGAGCGCGACGATGATCTGGTTGGCGATCTTGCAGGTCTGCCCGGCGCCATTCTGCTCGCCGATCGAAGTGACGTTCTTGCCGAGTGTCTCAAAGATCGGCAGCGCCCGCTCGAACTCGGCGGCCGGGCCGCCGACCATGATGGTGAGGCTTGCCGCCTTGGCGCCGACCTCGCCGCCCGAGACCGGGGCGTCGAGGTAGCCGGCTCCCTTCTCTCGCAGTTTCGCCGCGAACGCCGCCGTGGCGATGGGGCTGATCGAGCTCATGTCGACGACCAGCTTGCCGGCTGACAGTCCTTCCAGGACGCCGTCCTCGCCCAACAGGACGCGTTCGACGTCAGGCGTGTCGGGCAGCATGGTGATGATGATCTCGGACCGCCGTGCCACTTCGGCGGCGGACGCGACGACCGATGCGGTCAGGCCCTGCGGTAGAGGGGAGCGATTGAGAACGGTGACGATCTCATGCCCGGCATCGGCCAGGTGGCGCGCCATCGGTGCTCCCATGACGCCAAGCCCGATGAACCCGATCCTCATTCTCCAGCTCCCATTCGAAAGTCCGCACATCCCATCTTGCACCGTTTTGTAGCCATATGATATAGGACATCATACAAATTTCAGTCCAGATGATTGGAGATGATCGCAAGATGCAAGAACGCCTCAACACGCTGAAAGCTGCCACAGCGGCTGGCCAGGCTCACATCGGCATCTGGTGCTCGCTGGCTTCGGCGCTCACCACGGAGATCGTCGCCGGCTCCGGAGCCGATTGGGTGCTGATCGACGGCGAGCACAGCCCCAACCATCTGCGCAGCATCATGGCGCAGCTTCAGGTGATGGGCGGCTTCGACAGCGAGGCTGTCGTCAGGCTGCCCTCCGACGATCCCAATCTGATCAAGCAGGCGCTGGATATCGGCGCACGCAGCCTGATGATCCCCAATGTACGGACCGCCGATCAGGCCCGCGCCATCGTCGCGGCAATGACCTATGCGCCCGGCGGATTTCGCGGCTTCTCGGTCGGTCACCGCGCCAACGCCTTCGGCCGCATCGCCGGCTACCACGCCAAGGCGCGTGAGCAGCAGCTTCTCGCCGTGCAGATTGAGGATGAATTGGGCGTGGCGAATGCCGCCGAGATCGCGGCGGTCGACGGCGTCGACGTTCTCTTCGTCGGTCCCGGCGATCTTTCCACCAATATGGGCGCGATGGGCAATCCCGGCGCGGCACATGTCCAGGAGGCAATCTCGTCCGTGCGTCAGGCCGCAACGGCGGCAGGCAAGGCAAGCGGCATCCTGGCGCCGGCGAGGGCCGATGCCGACCGCTACCTTGCCGAAGGCTTCACCATGGTTGCCGTCGGTTCGGACCTTGGCCTTCTTGCGCGGGGCTCGGATGCCCTGATCGCTTTGTTCAACCAGTAGCTTGGAGTCGGAGCCATGGCGATCCCGCCTTACAAAGCGCCATCGCGCAACGCCTACGACATCGTCATCGTCGGCGGAGCGGTTGTCGGCTCGTCCACGGCCTACTGGCTGAGCCAGGCGCTGGGCAGCGGTGCATCGATCCTCGTGGTCGAGCGCGATAGCAGTTACGAGTTTTCATCGACAGCGCTGTCCACCAGCGCGATCCGGCAGCAATATTCCAATCCGATCAATGTGAAGATCAGCCAGTTCGGCATCGAGATCATCCGCACCTTCCAGGAGCGCATGGCACCCTTCTACAAGGACGAGCCGGCGCCCGATCTCGGCTTTCGTGAGCACGGCTATCTCTACTGCTGCTCCCCGGACGGCGTCGAAGCGGCCCGCGAGCGCGTCGACCTGCAGCGAAGTCTCGGGGCTCACACTGTCTTCCTCAAGCCGGGCCCGCTGAAGGATCGCTTTCCCTGGCTCAACGTGGATGATCTCGGCGGCGGTTCCTGGGGGGCCCGGGAAGAGGGCTGGTTCGATTCCATGGGGCTGATGAACGGTTTCCGCCGAGCCGCCCGCGCCAGCGGTGTCGAGTATATCGATAATGCCGTGACGGAGCTTGGCATCGCCAACGGGCGGGTCATCTCAGTGCGCCTCGCGACCGGCCAGACGATCGCCTGCGGAACATTGGTCAACGCCGCGGGTCCGCGCGCGCAACAGGTGGCAGCCATGGCCGGCCTGTCGATCCCGGTCGCGCCGTACAAGCGCTACAGCTTCGTCTTCGCCAGCGCCAATCCGATCCCTGGCCGGATGCCTAACGTCATCGACCTTTCCGGTACATTCGTGCGCCCGGAAGGCGAGCTTTTTCTCACCGGCAACACCCCGCAGGGCGACGGGCCGGCCGGCTACGACGACTTCGAAATGCAGTATGAAGAGTTCGACGAATATATCTGGCCGGCGCTCTGGCATCGCGTCCCGGCCTTCGATGCCCTCAAGGTCCAGACCAGTTGGACCGGCCACTACGAGTACAACATGCTCGACCACAACGGCATCGTCGGCTTCCACCCGCAGGTGACCAATTTCATGTTTGCCAACGGCTTCTCGGGGCACGGGCTGCAACAGTCGCCAGCCGTGGGCCGGGGAGTTTCAGAACTCATCGTTCACGGGGCTTTCCAGACGCTCGATCTGTCGCCGTTCTGTTACGAGCGCATAGAGCGCAACGAGCCGTTCCTCGAGGAAGCGGTGATCTAGGACGTAGACTCATTACCGCGTAGCCAGATGCGGATTGCGACGAGTTTGAGCGCGGTAAGATAGTTCTCAGCCAACTTGTCGTAGCGGGTTGCGATGCGGCGGAACTGCTTGGCTTTGTTGAAGAAGCGCTCAACCAAGTTGCGGCCTTATACAAGAAGGGGCTGAAGCAGATTGGGTCCTTGCGGTTGGCCTTGGGCGGGATGTTGGCCCATGCTTTTCGCTTGCTGACCGCATTACGCAAGGCGTTGGCATCATAGCCCTTGTCGGCGAGTAGCATGGCACCCTCCGGCAGATCCGTGATCAGGTCCGCTGCCGAGGCAATATCACTCATCTGACCTGCCGTGAGCATCAATTTGATCGGCATGCCTTTGGCGTCGACAAGAGCATGGATTTTGGTTGTCAGCCCGCCTCGGGAACGACCGAGACAATGATCTCGATCCCCCTTTTTTGCCGTCGCGCCCTGCTGGTGGACGCGAGCAATAGAGGTGTCGATCATCTGCACCTTGCCGTCATGGACTTTGATGATAGCCTCCATGAGGCGGTCCCACACGCCTGCTTTCCGCCATCGGACGAAGGGATTGTAACAGGTGGTGCGTGGACCATACCGCTCTGGTAGATCCCGCCAAGGCGCACCGGATCGCAGCACCAGAAGATGCCGTTTAGCACGCGCCGATCATCGACACGCGGCACCCTTCGTGGCCTTTTGGGCAAAAGTGGCTCGATCACGTGCCATTCGGAGTCGGTCAGGTCATATCGGCTCATGCAGAGTCTGGAATCAGATTCCGCTGCAATAGGAGAGCCGCCAGTCGACAATCGACCTCTTAGCGGACGTATTTGATCAATCCACAGGTGGCCGTTTTGGGGCTGCCGCAGCCACGAAGTCTTCACCTCGGAATTGCAGTGCCAGTGGTGTTCAGCCACCAGCACCGCAAGTACGGATGTTCCGCAGGGGTCGCTTAGTTATGGCCATTCTCGTCGATGGCGAGGGAACTCGAGAGCTCGCGATAGGCATCGATCTGCTGCTGCAGAATGGCAATCTTCTGCTCTGCCGTCGCAATGGCATCGGCACCGGCAAGGAAACGATGGGGCAGCACGTCCCCAGCCGCGAGCGTGATCAGTGCGTGCGCAAGCTTTGCGGGGTCACCCCCTTGCTTGCCGTTTTGAGAACGCCAGAAAGCGATCTGCGCCGTCCGCCGTTCGTTGTAGTCCTCGACGGAAGGCGCGGCATAGTTGGTCGACTCTTCCGTGAGAAGCTCGGTGCGGAAAAAGCCCGGGTTCACGATCATCGTCTCGATGCCGAACGGCACGACTTCGGTCTGCAGCGCCTCCATCCAGCCGTCGAGGCCGAACTTCGAGGCTGAATAGGCCGTGCAGAACTCGAAGCCCATTAGCCCGGCCGTCGAAGAGATCGAAATGACCCTGCCGGACCGCTGCTTGCGCATCGCTGGCAGAAAGGCCCGCGTCACGTTCATGGGACCGACGAGGCTGGTGCTGAGCTGCAGTTGCATCTGTTCGGCGGTCAGCTCTTCGAAATACCCGGCAAAGAAACTCGCCGCATTGTTGACCAGCACGTCGATGCGGCCAAACCGGTCAAGCGTTGCCTGGGCAGCGGCTTCGGCGTCGGCCGCGCTCGTCACGTCCAGCTTGACGATAAGGACGTTCTCGGACTTTCCGACGGCCCTTGCGACCTTTTCCGTGTTGCGGCCGGTTGCCACCACCTTGTGGCCCGCCGCCAATGCGGCCTTGGCGATATCCAGACCGAGGCCCCGGCCTGCGCCGGTAATGAACCAAACACTCATATTGCGCTCCTGTTCTCTAGGCCGCAGCTCGGCCTCGAATTCGGACGCGATGGCCAGCAGGGGCTGACGCCGCCCATGCCGGTATCCATCCGCCAGCGGACTGCGTCACTGCGGAAGGCCGGCGCCTTCGGTGATGATGCGAAATCCTTCGGTCGATTTGGTGAAAAACTGCCGGGCCGCCGTGTATTCCGGCGAGTTGTAGTAGCGCTGGGCGTCAGCAAGGCTCGGGAACTCGGCGATGGCTATCACCGATCTCGAGCTTCCTTCGATGGCAGTGACATTGGGGTTGTAGACGATCACCCGGCCGCCATACTTGGTGACGAGCGGCGAGGCGGCTTCGATGTACTGCTGAAACACCGCCTTATCCTTGATGTCATAGCTGCCGATCATGTAGGCGCGGGGGACGGCGCCCGTCGCTTCCTGAGCAAAGGCGGCAGGGCTCACGATCATGGTGAGGGCGGCGAGCGCGCCCACGATTACCTTCTTCATTTTGTTCTCCTTCGGTGGCCAGTTGGACGGTAGGCATTGCGCGGAGAGTTGCTCCGGACCGTCTGGCCTTGAGGTCAGGAAGTTAGCTCCTTTAGCGGCATGCAATTAGATGGTATAATCTGCATGGGCTTAGAAGTGGGGTTGATGAATGCGTCGCGACAGTCTGGATGACTTCCTGACCTTCATCGCCGTCGCCCGCGAGCGCAGCTTCACCAAGGCGGCCGCCAAGCTCGGGGTGTCGCAGTCGGCTCTGAGCTATTCGATCCGGACGCTGGAAGAGCGCCTCGGCGTTAGGCTGCTGACCCGCACGACCCGCAGCGTCTCGCTCACCGAAGCGGGGGATCGTCTGTTCCGAAGCATCGCTCCCAAGTTCGATGAGATCGCAAGCGAAATTGCCGCCCTCAGCGCCCTGCGCGACAAGCCGGCCGGCACAGTCCGGATCACCACCGTGGAGCATGCCGGCGAGACTATCATCTGGCCTGCCATGGTCGGGCTCATGCGCGACTATCCCGACATCAGGGTCGAGATCATCCATGACTACGGCTTGGCAGACATTGCGGCCGATCGCTTCGACGCGGGTGTGCGGCTTGGCGAACAGGTGGACAAGGACATGATCTCGGCGCGCATCGGACCAGACTTCCGCATGGCGGTTGTGGCAGCGCCTTCATACTTCGTAAGCCGCTCCCGTCCGGTCACGCCTGAAGACCTTGCCGATCACGCGTGCATACCCCTGCGACTGCCCACAGGCGGGCTCGCACCGTGGGAGTTTCGCCAGGAGGGGCGGGAGTTAAAGGTGCGCGTTCAAGGACACGCAGCGTTCAACACCCTCGCGATGATCCGTCAGGCCAGCCTTGAGGGATTCGGGCTCGCCTACCTGCCCGAGGACCTAGTGACCTCCCCCCTTGAAGAGGGTCGCCTGGTGCGTGTTCTTGAGGACTGGTGCCCACTCCGGCCGGGATATCACCTGTACTATCCAAGCCGGCGCCAACCCTCGCCGGCTTTCGCACTCGTGCTGGAAACGCTGCGCTACCGCGACTGAGTACGGTTGAAATAAGGATCGTCAGACCTTGGCGACCATGGCGCCTATCCAAGCAGCTCGGTACAGGAAGTCGGCGTCCGTTTCCCACCGATCCCGGTCTCCCCAATTTATGAGTTCACGGCCTAGGGCGAGATGATCGACCGTTTTGCTGCCATTCTCCGGTATTCGGCCCTGTTCAGAATATGACAGCACCGGGGCAACACTATCACACCTTCAGCACAAGCGCCCTGGTTGTCCTCCTGGCCTCGAGATCGCGATGAGCGTCGGCAGCCTGCGCCAGTAGGCGCCGACCGGCGGGCATGCATAGGCAATGCGGTCGCCGACTGAAAAGCCTGAAACCTCCGGGCCGACCGCTACGATGAGACCGGCGGCTTCAATGCCCGGAACGCCCGGCGGCTGCAGGAGGTCGAAATAGCCGGTCCCTGCAATAGACGTCGATGAAGTTGACCCCAATGAATGCGTGACGGATCTGGACCTCGCCACGCGATGGCGGCGCCAAGCCGATCTCCGCAAGCTGCAGAACCTCGGGTCCTCCGTGGCGCTCGACGAGGATTGCCTTGGTCCGTGTGCCCTGGGCGCCGGCTCCAGGCAACTCCGGCTGGGGTGCAAATTGGCGGAGAGAGCGGGATTCGAACCCGCGTTACGGTCTCCCGTAAACACACTTTCCAGGCGTGCGCCTTCAACCACTCGGCCACCTCTCCGTCCATGCATGTCGCGTCGGCCGGTTTCGCCGTGCGGGTTGGGGAGATGCACCTCCCTTGGGGCTGAGGCGTGGAAATCCGCGCCGGCGCCGCCAACCAGCGAACGCCCTTCCCCGCACCTGAGCCGAAGCAACAGGCGCGGGGCTCATCTAGTCGATCCGGCGCCGAATGCCAAGCCATAACGGCAGTCTATTCGCTTTGCCGGCCACACAGTGTTTCACAAGGCGGCCGGCATGCCCGTTTTTACAGGCGCCGCCGCTGCAATGGTGTGCACAGGCAGGACCGCGGGGCCGGCCGCCCTTGACTTCCCCCGGAGTTGCCTGTCGGGTGCCGAGGCTTTGCGGGGGCATTGTGCGGACATGACATCGAGCAATGGACAGACGCCAGTCAGGCGGCCGGACAGCGGGCTGTCCTTCGTGCCGGTGGGCTGGCTTGTCTTCGTCATGGCGTGGTCGGTCTACGGCCTGATCTCCGTCTGGCCCGCGGTCGGCGCCACCGGCCTGCCAGACAGCGTGTTTTACCTTATCTATGGCGGGCTCGTCATCGATATCGTCACCATCCTGTGGGGGCTTTACCTGCTCGGCCTCGCCTTCGGCCGCTCGGCCCGCTTCCCGCGACGGTTCATCATCTGGCAGGTCGCCACAATCGTCTGGCTGGTGACCTGGCAGGCCTGTGCACTGACGATTTCGGATTTCGTCTTTTCGGGCCAGGCGCTTGCCATCATGGCTGCTCAAATCGCCATCGGCGTTCTCTGCATCTATCTGCTGCGCCGTGGATCCGAAGCCGATGCCGTTTATGTCAATCCGGAAACCGAAAGCCCATCGGCCTTCGTCTCGGTCATCGCCGCGCTGCTCGGCATCGTCCTGGGCGCGGTCATCGGCGCCGTGGGCGGATTCGCCATCGGCTCGGTGATCGCTGATGCCACCGAGATGAGCTGTTTCGAGGGCGCCTGCGGCTATTTTGCCGTGTTCACCGGCCTGGCCGGCCTCGTGATCGGCGCCGTTGGCGGCGGCATTTTCGCCGTCTGGCTTGTCCATCGGGGCAAAAGGAAGCCGGCCGTATAATTCGCGCAGAGCAAGGAATCCGGGTTCACCCGGTCTTTAAAGACTTCGCCGGCACGTCGGTTTGCAAGGCACCAAACGCAAAAACCCGCCTGTGCGGCGGGTCGTCGGCGCAAGTCAGCACCATGCCGAAATTGTTAGCATAGCTGCCCTCATATGTCAATGAAAAGCCACCCGGCCTGCTGTCGTCCGGCCTTCTGTTGACCTGAGTTTGGAACCTGCAAATTCGCGTATGGCGATTGCGATCCAGCCATGCGCATTCTATCTCTGAAAGGCCCCTCGATAGGGACCAGCCCGGAGGAGGGTTCTGATGTTTCGCTTCGTCTTTCGTCTTGCCGCAATGATCGCGCTGTCGATTTCCGTCATCATGGCGGTGCTCGACGCGACACGCACCGTGGCGGCCTCCGTTCTGGTGCTGACCCCGCTCAACACCAGTTGGCTGGCGGTCTCCCCCGACACGCGGGCCGCCTTCGAAACCTTCATCCGAACCAAGGCCAGCCCGCTGCTGTGGGACGGCGCCATCGCCTGGGTGCTGAACCAGCCGGGCTTCGCCGTGTTCGCGGTGCTGGCTTTCCTGCTCTATGCGATAGGCTACAGGCGGCCACCGCGTGCTGGGCAGTTCGCCGCCACCTAGAGCATCGGACCCAAAAGCGGTTGCCGGTTTTGGAAAATCCGATGCTCAAACAAAGCCGCCGTCATGCGGCATCTTATGTTTCACCCGGAGAGGAGCCGCGCATGTTCTTTCTCAGCGACATGCTGAATAAGAAGCTCAATCTGCCGAAGCCCTCCGAGGCCCTGCCGGGCCGCGCCAGGGCGATCCCGACCGCATCCAGGCACAAGGTCTTGAAAAGATCGCTCAAGGGTCCTTATCCCGAGAGGCTGGAGACGGCGATGTTCGGACTGGGCTGCTTCTGGGGTGCGGAGCGGCTGTTCTGGCAGATCGAAGGCGTCTGGGTCACCGCGGCTGGCTATGCCGGCGGCTTCACCCCCAATCCGACCTATCAGGAGACCTGCACCGGGCTTACCGGTCATGCCGAAGTGGTGCTGGTGGTCCATGACCCCGAGATCGTCTCCTATGCTGGGCTTCTGAAGCTGTTCTGGGAAAGCCACGACCCCACGCAGGGCATGCGCCAGGGCAATGATGTCGGCACCGCCTATCGCTCCGCGATCTACACGAGCGACGAGGCGCAATTGTCGGCGGCGAGCGCCTCGCGCGATGCGTATGAGACCTCGCTGCGCGGTGCCGGCCACGGCAGGATCACCACCGAGATCGCGCCGGCGGCCGAATTCTACTTCGCAGAATCCGATCACCAGCAATATCTGGCGAAGAATCCTTACGGCACGTGCAACCTCAAAGGCACTGGCGTCGCTTGCGCCATCCCTGCCGCCGCCTCCGCCTGACACTTGGCGCAAGGACAAGCTGCGGTGCGGCTTGCCCGCACCAAGCTTTTCCAAAAGGTCAAAATTCCGCGTGAATTTTGTTTCGGGCCATGCCAGATTGCCGCCGAGCGGGAGGGAGTACACTCCTGGCTGACGTCGTATGCCTGCCGGAGAACCGGGCCGGCATGCGGCGCGTAACGGAAAAAATAACCGACAGGGTGTGGATCACATGAAACGTATCGTTCTCGGCCTCCTGGCCGCAACCGCAATGGTTCTTCCGGCTTTCGCCGCGGATGTCCAGCCGGCCATCCTCTATGATCTCGGCGGCAAGTTCGACAAATCCTTCAACGAGGCTGCCTACAACGGCGCCGAAAAATTCAAGACGGAAACCGGTACGGCCTACGTCGAATTCGAGGTCTCCAATGCCTCGCAGCGTGAGCAGGCGCTGCGCCGCTTCGCCGAGGACGGCCGCAACCCGATCGTCATGGCCGGCTTTGCCTGGACGGACGCGCTGGCCAAGGTCGCCGCCGAATATCCCGACCTGAACTTCGCCATCATCGACGACCAGGTCGATCTGCCGAACGTGCGGTCGCTGAAGTTCAAGGAACAGGAGGGCTCCTACCTCGTCGGCGTCCTGGCGGCCATGGCTTCGAAGTCGAAGAAGGTCTCCTTCGTCGGCGGCATGGATATCCCGCTGATCCGCAAGTTCGAATGCGGCTATGTCGGCGGCGCCAAGTCAGCGGGCGCGACCGACGTCATCCAGAACATGACGGGTGACACGCCGGCTGCCTGGAACGATCCGGCCAAGGGCGGCGAGATCGCCAAGACGCAGATCGACCAGGGCTCCGACGTGGTCTATGCCGCGGCAGGCGGCACCGGCGTCGGCGTGCTGCAGGCGGCGGCAGATGCCGGCAAGCTCGGCATCGGCGTCGATTCCAACCAGAACGGCCTGCAGCCGGGCAAGGTGCTGACCTCGATGCTGAAGCGCGTCGACGTCGCCGTCTACACCGCCTTCATGGACGGCAAGAACGGCACCTTCAAGGGCGGAGTCGAGAATCTGGGCCTCAAGGAAGGCGGCGTCGACTACGCCATGGACGACAACAACAAGGCGCTGGTGACGGAAGAGATGAAGGCGGCCGTCGAAAAAGCCAAGGCCGACATCATTGCCGGCAAGGTCGAAGTACACGACTATACGGCTGACAACGCTTGCCCCTATTGAGCGGCACGAACACACAGCCATGATCTGCAAACCGCCGGGCGCCAGCCCGGCGGTTTTGCCTTATACGGGTTCGAGCGAAACCTTCGCTCCGTGCCGGACACCGTTTGGGGATACGGATGCAGCCGACGATCGAACCCATGGGCGAGCACGACATAGCAGCTGTCGCGCAACTGCGCCTGGCTGCCTTTTTCGCGGGAACCGGAAGGACCCTCGGTGAAGATGCGGCAGGGCTTCGCGACTTGATCGCCGGTGACGGCTTCGAGGCGGCATTCGTGGCCCGGATCGGCGACACCCCGGTCGGGACATGCCTGCTGGTCCGCCACGAACTGGAGCCCGCACATGATCTGACGCCATGGCTGGCCGGGTTGGTTGTCGATGCAAGGTATCGACGCCGAGGCATCGCCACCGCGCTGGTCAAGGCAACGGAAGCCCATGCGGCGTCACGGGGCGTCGAGATGCTCCATCTCTACACGTGGGATGCGCGTGATTTCTACGCGGCTCTCGGCTGGAATACCGTTGAGATAAGCGGCTCGGACGGCGAGAAGATGGCGCTGATGTCGCGCCGGCCCCGCCTATAGCAGCTTCGCGACGACACAGCCCAGCGCGAACGCCACCATCAGCCCGGCGGCAACGAAAACTCCGCGCCGGCCGCCAAGCGCGTGCACGCCAATGCCGTAT
Source organism: Mesorhizobium sp. M0715 (assembly GCF_040320355.1). Classification (NCBI taxonomy): domain Bacteria; kingdom Pseudomonadati; phylum Pseudomonadota; class Alphaproteobacteria; order Hyphomicrobiales; family Phyllobacteriaceae; genus Mesorhizobium; species Mesorhizobium sp. M0715. Next base: position 18,678 of record NZ_JAMYPL010000020.1, read on the forward strand.
GGTGGCCGGGACAGGCTTCGGATCACCGTGCGCGGTTTGACCTCATTGCCGCCGAGCTCGACGCTGCGCATCTGAGGTAACTCGGCTAGGCGTTGGGTAACCAGTTCCCAATGCCTGCCAGGCAGCAGGCCGCGTTTTCCGTAACGGTCGAAGAAATACATCTGCTCGGCAAGTCGCACGACCGCGTCGCGGAAGGCGGGATCGACCTCCAGGTCACGTTCGGCCCGTTCGCGGTCTTTGTCGTTCATAAGACCGAGCACATATTCGCCGGCCCGCGCGATGCGATCGTTTTCACTGACCACGGCGTGCACCTTCCCTTTTTCCTCACCAGTGCGGCGGCTTGGTTACCGGCACTTCATCTCCTGTCTGCTCCTCCAGCGCCAGGAAGCGATCCGTCAGCGCGTCGAGCTTGCGCTGCATGCGCTCGATCACTTTCCACTGCTCGGCGATCTGGCCGGACAGTTCCTCGATGATCTTCTCCTGCTCGGCGGCGCGTATTTCCAGCGTCGTCAGCCGGTCAGCGGGCGTGATCATGTGAATTCCCCAGTCTCATCGCGATGTCGTTGACCGCGATGTCTTGCGCCGTAATGCGAATTCCGGCGCCGTCATACTAGCGAATGTGAAGGCCCCGGCCACGTTGCAAATTGACAAGCGCACCGGGATTTGTCGAGAGTGAACCGGCTCCGGCAATTGGCACGGGCGGAGCGTCATGCTAGGCGTTTTGACCAAGCGATAAAAAAATAAGAGTGGGACAGGCTGCATGGCGCAAGCCGCAATCGAGTTGATCGGCATCAACAAGAGTTTTGGTGCGGTGCGCGCCAACCGGGACATCAATCTTGAGATCGGTCGCGGCACGATCCACGGCATTGTCGGCGAGAACGGAGCTGGCAAGTCGACGCTGATGTCGATCCTCTACGGCTTCTACCAGGCCGACAGCGGCGAGATCCGCGTTGGCGGCCAGCCGGCCTCGATCAAAACCCCCAATGACGCCATCGCGCTCGGCATCGGCATGGTGCATCAGCACTTTATGCTGGTCGACAATTTCACGGTGCTGGAGAACGTCATCCTCGGCGCCGAAAGCGATGCGCTGCTGAAGAAGAGCATCGCCAAGGCGCGCTCCGAACTGGAGCGGCTGGAGCGTGAATACGGGCTGGAAGTCGATCCCGATGCAATCATCGAGGAACTGCCGGTCGGCCTGCAGCAGCGGGTGGAGATCCTGAAAGCACTCTATCGCGGCGCCGAGATCCTGATCCTCGACGAGCCTACGGGCGTGCTGACACCGGCCGAGGCCGACCATCTGTTCCGCATCCTCGGGCAGTTGAAAGACCAGGGCAAGACGGTGGTGCTGATCACCCACAAATTGCGCGAGATCATGGCCATCACCGACACCGTGTCGGTGATGCGCCAGGGCACGATGGTGGCGACGCGCGAGACCAGGAAGACCACGGTCGAGGAACTGGCCGAGCTGATGGTCGGGCGGCGCGTGCTCTTGCGGGTCGAGAAGGGCGAGGCCGAGGCCGGCGCCGTCAAGCTCGCGGTCAAGAACCTGACGGTGAAGGATACGCGCGGCGTCACCATGGTCGACGACATCTCCTTCGATATCAGGGCCGGCGAGATCGTCGGCATCGCCGGTGTTGCCGGCAACGGACAATCCGAACTGCTCGAGGCGATTTCCGGCATCAGGCGTGCCGTGTCCGGCTCGGTCATGCTCGACGGCAAGCCGATCGACCTGACCGGCGCCGCCGACCCCGGCGAACTGCGCGACCGTGGCCTCGCGCATGTGCCGGAGGACCGCCATCACGTCGGGCTGGTGCTGGCCTTCGAGGAGAACGAGAATTCGATCCTCGGCTATCACGATGATCCCCGTTATTTGAAGGGGCCGTTCCTCAACATCGATGCCATCCGCAACGATGCCAGGGACAAGATCGCCAAATACGACATCCGCCCGGCCGACTGCCGGCTGAAGACCGCCAATTTTTCCGGCGGCAACCAGCAGAAGATCGTGCTGGCGCGGGAGATGGAACAGGACCCTGGTGTTCTGATCGTTGGCCAGCCGACACGCGGCGTCGATGTCGGCGCCATCGAATTCATCCACAAGCGCCTGATCGCCATGCGCGACCAGGGCAAGGCGGTGCTGGTGGTGTCGGTCGAGCTTGACGAGATCCGTTCGCTGTCCGACCGTATCCTGGTGATGTTTGCCGGCCGCATCGTCGGCGAGCGCGGCCCCGAAGCGACCGAGGGCGAGCTCGGCCTGCTGATGGCCGGCATCGAGCACCAGGAGGCCGCCGAATGAGCGCGCCTTACGCCAAACTGCCGGCCTGGGCCGACTATGGCCTGATCCCGCTGATCAATCTGTTCGTCGCCTTCGTCGTCGCCGGCTTCGTCGTGCTTCTGGTCGGCGAGAATCCGTTGCGCGCAGCCGTCATCCTGGTCGAAGGCGCCTTCGGCAAAGGCACCGGCATCGCCTTCACCCTCTTTTATGCCACCACCTTCATCTTCACCGGGCTTTCGGTGGCGGTGGCCGCGCATTGCGGCCTGTTCAACATCGGCACCGAAGGGCAGGCCTACATCGCCGGCCTCGGCATCGCCATCGTCTGCCTGAGCTTCGACAGCACACTGCCATGGTGGCTGACCTTCCCGCTGGCGATCATTGCTGCGGCGACGGTCGGCGCATTGTGGGCGCTCATCCCGGCCTATCTGCAGGCCAAGCGTGGCTCGCACATCGTCATCACCACCATCATGTTCAACTTCATCGCCGCCTCGATCATGGTTTACCTGCTGGTCGGCCCGTTGAAGCCAGCCGCCTCGCAAGCGCCGCAGACGCGCAACTTCCTCGCCGGCGCGGAATTGCCCAAGCTCAACTGGATCATCGAGCTGTTCGGCGCCAAGATCCGTTCGGCGCCGCTCAACGTCACCTTCCTGCTGGCGCTGGTCATGGCCTTCCTGGTCTGGCTGCTGATCTGGCGCACCAAGCTCGGCTATGAAATGCGCACCTACGGTCACAGCCCGAAAGCGGCACGCTATGCCGGCATTTCCGAAACCCGCATCATCATCACCGCCATGATGATCTCGGGCGGGCTGGCCGGCATGATGGCGCTCAATCCGGTGATGGGCGATCAGCACAATGTCGCCATCGACTTCGTTTCCGGCGCCGGCTTCGTCGGCATCGCCGTGGCGCTGATGGGCCGCCTGCACCCTGTCGGCATCGTGCTGGCGGCGATCCTGTTCGGCATGCTCTACCAGGGCGGCGCCGAGCTCGCCTTCGAGATGCCGGCAATCAGCCGCGATATGATCGTCATCATTCAAGGCCTGGTGATCCTGTTTGCCGGTGCCCTCGAGCACATGTTCCGGCCCTACATCCAGGCGCTGTTCGCCTCGTTCAGTCCGCGATCGGTCGGTATGGAAGCGGTCAAGGGGAAAGGTGCCTGAGATGGATGTGTTCAACGCGATCATCCAGACACTGGACTCCACCATCCGCCTCTCGGTGCCGCTGCTGCTGGCCTGCCTCGCCGGCCTCTATTCGGAACGCGCCGGCATCTTCGACATCGGCCTCGAAGGCAAGATGTTGGTCGGCGCCTTCGCCGGTGCGGCCGCCGCTTCCGTGTTCCATTCGGCCTTTCTCGGCCTCGGCATGGCCATCCTGATCTCGGTCGCCTTCGCCATGATCCACGGCTTTGCCTCGATCACCCATCGCGGCAACCAGATCGTCTCCGGCGTGGCGATCAATTTCATCGCCGCCGGCTCGACCATCATCCTCGGCCAGGCCTGGTTCCAGCAGGGCGGGCGCACGCCGGCGCTGCAACCGGGCGAGCGCTTCGAGGCCATCACCTTGCCGGGCGCCGAGGCCATCCGCGGCGTGCCGATCATCGGACCGATCTATGCCGAGCTCCTGTCGGGCCACTCGATCCTGGTCTATCTTGCCTTCCTGATGGTGCCGTTCACCTGGTGGGTGCTGTTTCGCACCCGTTTCGGCCTCAGGCTGCGCGCCGTAGGCGAGAACCCGGCCGCCGTCGATACTGCCGGCATATCGGTCGCCTGGCTGCGCTACAGGGCGCTGATCTGCACCGGCATCCTCACCGGCATTGCCGGCGCCTACCTGTCGATGGTGCAAAATGGCGGCTTCGTGAAGGACATGACCGCCGGCAAGGGCTATATCGCGCTGGCAGCCCTGATCTTCGCCAAGTGGAAGCCGGTCAACGCCATGTTCGCCTGCCTTCTGTTCGGCTTCCTGGACGCGGCGTCGATCCGCCTGCAGGGATCACCGCTGCCCATCATCGGCAAGGTGCCGGCGCAGTTCATGCAGGCGCTGCCCTACATCCTCACCGTCATCCTGCTCGCCGGCTTCATCGGCAAGGCAATCCCGCCACGCGCCGGCGGCGTGCCTTATGTCAAGGAACGTTGAGCGGCAGGTCGGCTTTGCGCCGGGTTTTGAACACGATCATCGGAGAGAACACCTGAATGTCGCATGATCTGTTCGAGGCCGCCAAGGCCGCCATGGCCAGGGCCTACGCGCCCTATTCGAAGTTTCCGGTCGGCGCTGCCTTGCGAACCGAAGACGGGCGCGTCTTTACCGGCGCCAACATCGAAGTCGCCTCTTATCCGGAAGGCTGGTGCGCCGAGACCACGGCGCTCGGCCACTACATTATGGGCGGCGGCGGCAAGATCGTCGAAATCGCCGTCATCGCCGAACGCATGGCCAAATGCTCGCCTTGCGGCGGCTGCCGGCAGCGGCTGGCCGAATTCTGCCGGCCGGAAACAAAGCTCTATCTCTGCGACAATGCAGGTGTGGCCGAGACCGTGACCATGGGCGACATGCTGCCTTACGGCTTCCGCGGCGATATTTTGAAATGAACAACGGGCTCAAATGAACAGCTGGCAGCGATGACGGAAAAAGCCCTGGATCATCTCGTCGAAAGGCTGGACGGCCTGGCGCCGGCCACGGCACTGGTGCTCGGTTCGGGCCTCGGCGGTCTGGTCGACCAGATCGAGGACCCGATCCGCATCTCCTATGCCGACCTGCCCGGTTTTCCCAGAAGCGGTGTCACCGGGCACGCCGGCGAAGTGGTGGCAGGGCTGTTTGCCGGCGTGCCGGTGCTGATGCTTTCGGGCCGCGCCCATTACTACGAGCACGGCGTTGCCGCGGCGATGCGGCCGGTGCTGGAAGTGCTTGCCGGCATCGGCATCACGAAGCTGATCCTCACCAATGCCGCCGGCTCGGTCGATCCGGACATGCCGCCGGGCTCGGTGATGCTGATATCGGACCACATCAATTTCTCGGGCACCAACCCGCTGATCGGCGAACCAAGCGACCGGCGTTTCGTCGGCCTGACTGAAGCCTATGATGCCGGCATCCGCCAGGCCATCGAACGGGCGGCAAATGCGACCGGCACCACCCTGCACAAGGGCGTCTATATGTGGTTCTCCGGCCCATGCTTCGAAACGCCGGCCGAGATCCGCATGGCGCGCATCATGGGCGCCAATGCGGTCGGCATGTCGACCGTACCGGAGGTCATTCTCGCCCGCTTCCTCGGACTGCGCGTCGCCGCCTGTTCGGTCATCACCAATTTGGCCGCCGGCATGACCGGGGCCGAGCTTTCGCACCAGGAGACCAAGGACATGGCACCGGTAGGCGGCGCGCGGCTGGCGACGATCCTGCAGCGCGTGTTTCGCGACGGACTGCTGGAGATCTGATGCTTCCCCAGGAAATCATCCGCCGCAAGCGCGATGGCCTCAGGCTGTCGGAAGAGGAGATCGCCGGCTTCGTCGCGGGCGTGACGTCGGGCGCCGTCACCGATGGCCAGGCCGGCGCCTTCGCCATGGCGGTGTTCTTCAACGGCATGAACCGCGACGAGGCCGTGGCGCTCACGCTGGCGATGCGCGATTCCGGCGATGTGCTCGACTGGTCGGACCTGCCCGGCCCGGTCACCGACAAGCATTCGACCGGCGGCGTCGGCGACAATGTCTCGCTGATGCTGGCGCCGATCGTCGCCGCCTGCGGCGCCTATGTGCCGATGATCTCGGGCCGTGGCCTTGGCCACACCGGCGGCACGCTGGACAAGATGGATGCCATCCCCGGCTACATCAGCCAGCCCGACGTCGCGCTGTTTCGCAAGGCGGTGCTCGAAACAGGCTGTGCCATCATCGGCCAGACCGCCGACCTCGCGCCCGCCGATCGACGGCTCTATGCGATCCGCGACGTCTCCGGCACGGTCGAATCGGTGCCGCTGATCACCGCTTCGATCCTGTCGAAGAAGCTGGCGGCCGGGCTGCAATCGCTGGTGCTCGACGTCAAGGTCGGCAACGGCGCCTTCATGGAAAAATCGCGCGACGCCACCGCACTCGCCAACAGCCTGGTTGAGATCGCCAACGGCGCCGGACTGAAGGCTTCGGCGTTGATCACCGGCATGAACGAGCCGCTGGCGTCGGCCGCCGGCAACGCCGTCGAGGTGCGCAACGCCGTTGATTTCCTCACCGGTCGGTTTCGCGACCGGAGGCTCGAGGATGTGACGCTGGCGCTGGCTGCCGAAATGCTGCAGTCGGCCGGGCTGGTGTCGTCCAACCAGGATGGCATGCGGCGCGCCACCGAAACGCTCGCCAGCGGCCGCGCCGCCGCCACTTTCGCACGCATGGTGGCCGCGCTTGGCGGCCCCGCCGATTTCATCGAAAAGCCGGAAAAGTATCTGCCGGCGGCGGCGATCGAATTTGCCGTCAAGGCCACGGCAAACGGCTTCGTCACCGGCATCGCCACCCGCGATATCGGGCTCGCCGTGGTCGGCCTGGGAGGTGGGCGCACGCGGCCGGACGACCAGATCGACCCCGCGGTCGGCATCACCAGGCTGTTGCCGGTCGGTGCGGAGGTTGGGATCGGCGAGCCGCTGGCGCTGGTCCATGCCCGCTCATTGGCGGATGCCGAGGCGGCGGCGGCAACCGTGCTTTCGGCCTATACGGTCGGCGGCTCCAAGCCGCCCGCCGACAAGTCGGTCATCCGGCGGATTCTGCCGCGCGGCTAAAGCAATTCCAGGAAAAGTGTGAAACGGTTTTCCCGGGAAAAGCGCATAGCGCTTTCCCTTGGGAATTGCGGAAACGAACAGCCTTACTGGACGAGCAGCAGCGTGCCGTTCTCGACCTGGTATTTGTCGAGCCGCTTGAGAAAGCTCATGCCGATCAGATTGGTGCGCAGCGCCCTGTCGTCGAGCACGATGGTCTGGACGTCATTGACCGTGATGTTGCCGATCTGCAGGCGGTCGATCATGGCCACGGCCGCCTTGATGGTGCCGTTGGCGGTGTTGACCTCGCGGTTGAAGTCGGAAGCGTTCAACGACAGGCCGATTCTGCGCGCCGTCGAAATGTTGATGGCGACCAGCGTGGCGCCGGTGTCGATCATGCCGTCGACCTGGCGTCCGTTGAACTTGAAAGCCGATGAGAAATGTCCGCGCTCGTCAGCCGCGACGACCACCTTGCGGCCCATCGGCAGCGGTGCCGCGGGCTTGTTGGGCACCGATGCCAGATTGACGTCCGGTTGGGCTTCGACCGCTTGTTTGCCCGGCACCGCCGACCTCAGCAGGTTTTCGACGAGTTGCGGATTGGACTGGTACACAATCGGTATCGATGCCGATGAACCGGCGAAAACGGCGAGGATCAGAAGTTTGCGCAGCATGGATCGGCCTCGCCGCATGACCCCGAAAATCGGGATCGATTTTCGGAAAGGCTCATGCGCAAAATCAAAGTGCTACAGCGTCCTTTGCGCGTCCGAAATGGACGCGCGGCGCCGTAGTGACAGCCGATCGTTAAGCCCGGATGGTGTTTGCCGCTTTAACGCGCGCGAAAACCGCGCCTTTGCGTAAATATTTGGTAAATCGTACCAGGTGACTTTGCCTGATATTACTTGGTCCCGTACATGCGGTCGCCGGCGTCACCGAGGCCCGGCATGATGTAGCCCTTCTCGTTGAGCTGGCGGTCGATCGAAGCGGTGAAGACGGGAACGTCCGGATGCGCCTTGATGAAGCGCTCGATGCCTTCGGGCGCCGCCAGCAGGCAAAGGAAACGGATGTTGGTGGCACCACGCTCTTTCAGCTTGTCGATCGCCGCGATCGCCGAATTGGCGGTCGCCAGCATCGGATCGACGACGATCACCAGCCGGTCGGCGAGGTCGCTCGGCGCCTTGAAGAAATATTCGACCGCTTCCAGCGTTTCGTGATCGCGGTAGAGACCGACATGGGCGACGCGGGCCGCCGGAACCAGGTCGAGCAGGCCTTCCAGCAAGCCGTTGCCGGCGCGCAGCACCGAGGCGAAGACCAGCTTCTTGCCCTCAAGCGTCGGCGCTTCCATGGTTTCCATCGGCGTCTCGATGGTCGTCGTCGTCAGTTCGAGGTTGCGGGTGACCTCGTAGCCTAGCAGCAGCGAGATTTCGCGCAGCAGCCGGCGAAAGCCGGCCGTCGAGGTTTCCTTCTTGCGCATGATGGTCAGCTTGTGCTGGACAAGCGGGTGGTCGACGACGGTGACGCCCTTCATGGTGTTCTCCTGATGCCTGCGCCCGAAAATGCGCGCATAGCCCTTTCGGACGCGCCGCGCTTCAAGCTGCCTGGGCGAACCCTAGCGGCAATGCGCCGGCCAAGGAACCGCTTGGCCCGCACCGACCACAGCTTTGTCGGCGGAAATCAGCGTGCCGCGCTGCTCAACCGGGCAAGAAGTGCCGTCTTTGTCTTTCTGTCGACGAAAGCGGCCTCGATGGCGGTGCGGGTAACGGCGGCCAGCGCCTTTTCGTTCATCGAGAAATGCTCGGCGGCAATCTCGTATTCCCGCTTCAGCGAGGTCCAGAAATAGGGCGGATCGTCGGAATTGAGCGTCACCTTGCAGCCGGCCGCCTGCAGGGCCGGAAACGGATGATCGGCGAAACTGTCGAACACCTTGAGCGCGATGTTGGAACCGGGGCAGCATTCCAGCACGACGCCCTCGTCGGCGATGCGCCGGACCAGGTCCAGGTTCTCGATGGCGCGCACGCCATGGCCGATGCGCGACGGACGGATATGATCGAGCGCCGCCTGGACCGTCTCCCAGCCCGTCAGTTCGCCGGCATGGATGGTGATGCCGAGCCCGGCTTCGCGAGCGATCTCGAAAGCCCTGACATAGTCCTCCATATCGCCGATGCGCTCATCGCCGGCAACGCCGAAACCGGTGACCAGCGGATGCCCGCAGCGCGCCGCGAAGCGCGCCGCCTGCTCGATGGACTCGACGCCGACATGGCGCACGCCGGTAACGATCATGCGGCCTTCGATGCCGGTCTTGGCCTTGGCGCGGGCCATGCCTTCGCCGAGCGCGTCGGTATAGGCTTTCGGCGACAGCCCGGCCTTTTTCGCGTGGTCCGGCGAGGTGAACACCTCGGAATAGATGGCGCCATCGCGAGCGAGACTGGTCAGATAGTGGTCGGCCAGCCGCGCATAATCTTCCTCGGTCCGGAACAGATCGGCGGAAAAATCATAAGCCGCCAGGAAGGAGGTGAAATCGTGCCAGACGAAGGAACCGTTCTGGATATAGAGCGAGGTGTCCTTGCCGTATTTCTGCGCCTGGCGGACGACGAGTTCGGGCGCCGCTGCCCCTTCGATGTGGCAGTGCAGTTCCGCTTTCAAAGGCATTCAATCATCCCGTCGGTCCGTCCAGGTCTCGAAAACCCGCCACCTGGAAGCGCGGCTGAACACCGCGCCTTAAACAATAGCGCCCGCATCATCGATCGGCTATGGTCCCGCCGGTTTTATGACGGATCAAAAAAATGTCAGTTGAGAGAACCACGGCCGCGGGCGGCATGGAAACCTCCTATGGTTTCAAGCGTGTAGGGGCTGGCGACAAGCAGTCCCTGGTCAACGATGTTTTCCACAAGGTCGCCAACCGCTACGACCTGATGAACGATCTGATGTCGGCCGGCCTGCACCGGCTGTGGAAGGACGCCATGGTGACCTGGCTCAATCCTCCCAAAAGGATCGGCTGGCGCGTGCTGGACGTTGCCGGCGGCACCGGAGACATCGCCTTCCGCATCGTCGATGCCAGCCACGGCAATGCCCATGCCACCGTGCTCGACATCAACGGCTCGATGCTGGCCGTCGGTCGCGACCGGGCTGAAAAGAAAGGCCTGTCCGGCAACACCGATTTCGTCGAGGCCAATGCCGAGGAACTGCCCTTCCCTGATGCCACATTCGATGCCTACACCATCGCTTTCGGCATCCGCAACGTACCGCGCATCGAGGTCGCCTTGGGCGAAGCGTTTCGCGTGCTGAAGCCCGGCGGGCGCTTCCTGTGCCTGGAATTTTCCGAGGTCGAGATGCCGCTGCTCGACAAGGCCTATGAAGCCTGGTCGTTCAATGCCATCCCCAAGATCGGCAAGATGGTCACTGGCGACGGCGAACCCTATTCCTATCTGGTCGAATCGATCGCCAGGTTTCCCAATCAGCAGAATTTCGCGACGATGATTTCCCGCGCCGGCTTCGACCGCGTTTCCTTCCGCAACTATTCCGGCGGTATTGCAGCACTTCATTCGGGCTGGAAGCTTTGAGGCCGGACCGCATTTCTCATAATCGACGCGTGCTATGCCGGTTCAAAGAGCCGGCAGGATTGGCGCTGCCATGAGCAATGTCAGTGCAGGATTCCGGCTCGTAAGGGCCGGCTGGGTTCTGGTCCGCGAGGGTGTCGTCGCCGCCTTGCCGGGTGAGGAGCTGTCGGGCCTGCCGAAGTTCGGCTGGCGGATGGCGCGGCTGTTCACCCGCCGCCGCGCGCTGGCCTATGAGCGCAGCGACCGGCTGGCCAAGGCGGTCGTCCGGCTCGGTCCATCTTATGTAAAGCTCGGCCAGTTCCTGGCGACACGGCCCGACGTCGTCGGCAACGACATGGCGCTGGATCTCGCCATGTTGCAGGACAAGATGCACACCTTCCCCAGGGCCGAGGCCATCGCGGCGGTCGAGGCTTCGCTCGGGCGCAAGGTCGGCGATCTCTATACGCAATTCGGCGACCCGGTCGCCGCCGCCTCCATCGCCCAGGTCCATGCCGCCGACGCTCTCCATGACGGCATTGCCACCAAGGTGGCGGTCAAGGTGATCCGGCCAGGCGTGCGCCGCCGTTTCTTCCAGGATCTCGAAAGCTATTTCCTCGCCGCTCGCCTGCAGGAGAAATACATCCCGTCGTCACGCCGGCTGCGGCCGGTCGAGGTCACCCAGACGCTGGCGCAGACCACCAAGATCGAGATGGATCTTCGCCTCGAGGCGGCGGCTCTCTCGGAGCTCGGCGAAAGCACCAGGGAGGACCCCGGCTTTCGCGTGCCGTCCGTCGACTGGGAGCGCACCGGCCGCGACGTCTTGACCATGGAGTGGGTCGACGGCGTCAAGATGAACGACATTGCCGGCCTGGAAGCCGCCGGCCACGATTTGAAGGCGATCGCAGCCAATCTTATCCAGTCGTTCCTGCGCCACACCCTGCGCGACGGCTTCTTTCATGCCGACATGCATCCGGGCAATTTGTTCGTCGAGGCAAACGGCACGATCGTCGCCGTCGATCTCGGCATTGCCGGCAGGCTCGGCAAGAAGGAGCGCCGCTTCCTCGCCGAAATCCTCTACGGCTTCATCACGCGCGACTATCTGCGTGTCGCCGAGGTGCATTTCGAGGCCGGCTATGTGCCGCGCCAGCACAATGTCGCGGCCTTCGCGCAGGCGATCCGGGCCATCGGCGAGCCGATCCATGGCCAGCCGGCCGAGACCATCTCGATGGCCAAGCTTCTGACGCTGCTGTTCGAGGTCACCGAACTCTTCGACATGGCGACGCGGCCCGAATTGATCCTGTTGCAGAAGACCATGGTGGTGGTCGAGGGCGTAGCGCGCACGCTCGACCCGGCCTTCAACATGTGGAAGACGGCCGAGCCGGTGGTCGGCGACTGGATATCAGGCAATCTTGGGCCGCGTGGCATGATGATCGATGCGCGTGACGGCGCCAGGGCGCTGCTCACGCTGGCCCGCCAGATTCCCGAGCTTGCGGCGCGCACCGACCGGCTGTCGCGCGAGATCGACCTGATGGCCGAGCACGGCCTGCGCTTCGACGAAACCACCGCCCACGCCATTGGCAAGGCCGAGGCGCGCTACAGCCGCTCCGGCCGCTGGGCACTGTGGGTCATCGCGCTGACGCTCGTCTATATCGCCTGGAAGATCATCTGAGTGCATGCAATGACAGCAATGCTGTCATTGCATGCACGCTGCTTGTTGCCTATATTAAGCGGCATGGAGCAAGACCATGAGCACGATAACAGTCCGCAACCTTGACGACAACGTGAAGCAGGTGCTCCGCGAGCGCGCCGCCGCGCGCGGCGTTTCGATGGAGCAGGAAGTGCGGGATGCCTTGCGTGAGGCGGCAATCCCAAAAACCAGGCTTGAGAATGGGGCGTGGCGACTGAAGGCTTCCCGTGACGAAATCTTGGCGCTCGGGCGGAAGCTGGAACGCCCTTTTGATCTCAAAGCGATTACTGACCATATGTGGGACGAGGGACTTCTGTGACAGTCGCGGTCGATACCTCGGCGTTGATCGCAATCCTTGGCGCGGAGCCGGATGCCGCTGCATTCGTCGACGTTTTCGGTACCTCATCTGTTGCACTGGTAAGCGCAGCGACGCTGCTGGAGGCGCATTGTGTCGCGAGCCGGTCGAGTGATGGCGTTAACGTCAACGAACTCAAACTGCTAATCGATCTTCTCGAGTTGACGGTAGTTCCTTTTGATTTAGCGCAGCTTGAAGTCGCACGGCTTGCCTACTCTCTCTATGGCCGTGGATCTCATCATCGTGCTGATCTCAACATGGGCGACTGTTTCGCTTACGCCTTGGCCAAGACGCGAAACCTGCCGCTGCTTTTCAAGGGTAATGATTTCATCCATACCGATATCGAACCGGCGCTGAAGCCGGCATGACACTGGACAGGAACTGGTCTCAGGCATGAGCCTCTCCGGCAAGCGCATCCTGCTCATCATTGGCGGCGGCATCGCCGCCTACAAGGCGCTCGATCTGATCCGCCGGCTGCGCGAGCGTGGTGCGGCGGTGCGGGTGATCATGACATCGGCGGCACAGGAATTCATCACCACGCTGTCGGCCGGCGCGCTCTCCGCCGACCATGTCTTTACCGAACTGTTCGACCGCCAGGACGAGCACGATGTCGGCCACATCAGGCTGTCGCGCGAGGCCGATCTGCTGGTGGTGGCGCCCGCCACCGCCGACCTGATGGCCAAGCTCGCAAACGGCCACGCCAACGATCTGGCCTCCACGGTGCTCATCGCCACGGACAAGCCGGTGTTGATGGCGCCGGCCATGAACACCAGAATGTGGGCGCATCCGGCCACCCGCCGCAATCGCGCGACGCTGCAGAAGGACCGCGTCACCTTCGTCGGTCCGGCCAGGGGTGAGATGGCCGAAAGCAATGAAGCCGGCGAAGGCCGCATGGCCGAGCCGCTGGAGATCGTCGCCGCCATCGAGGCACTGCTCGACGTCGGCCCGAAGTCGCTGTCGGGGCGCAAGATCATCGTCACCTCCGGCCCGACGCATGAGCCGATCGACCCGGTGCGCTACATCGCCAACCGTTCGTCCGGCAAGCAGGGCCATGCCATAGCGGCAGCGCTGGCCAGGCTCGGCGCCGATGTGCACCTCGTCTCCGGCCCTGTCGGCATTGCCGATCCGGCTGGCGTGAAGACCATCCATGTCGAACGTGCGCAAGAGATGCGGGACGCGGTGGAACAGCTCCTGCCCGCAGACGCGGCGGTGTTCGTCGCCGCCGTGGCCGACTGGCGAACCGAGAATTCAGCCGGTGAGAAGATCAAGAAGGTCGCCGGCGAAGGGCCGCCGGTGCTGCGCATGGTCGAGAATCCCGACATTCTCGCCGGCGTCGGCCATCACAGCCAGCGACCCGGCCTGGTTATCGGCTTCGCCGCCGAGACGCAGGATCTCCTGCGCAACGCCGAGGCCAAACTCAAGAAAAAAGGCGCCGATCTCATCGTCGCCAACGACGTGTCGCAGGGAAGCGGCGTCGGTTCTTCGGGCGTGATGGGCGGCGATCGCAACCGGGTGCGGATCGTGTCAAAGGCTGGCGTCGAGGAATGGCCGGAGATGAGCAAGGATGATGTGGCGGCGCGGCTCGCCGCCCTGATCGCCGAAAGGCTTAAAACGATCGTCGTTTGAGCTGAAAGACGTTCTGCTGCAGTGACGCACCGCCCTGCCGCGAGACGGCATTCAGGCGGCGCGCTTTAAGTCCTGCGGCTCTACATCAATTGGTCAAAAGCTCGGCGGTCCGGGCAAGCGCGCCGGCGAAGCCGTTGAGCGGAATGGAAAAGCTCACCGCTTGTCCGGTGTCTGCCGCGAAAGCGTCGATCTTCAGTGTGGTGCCTGATTTCAGCAGTGGCGTGACAGTCGCATCGAACACCACCGGCACCAGACAGCCGACGACCTGGCAGGTGTTGAACGCCAGGCTGCCGTCCAGCTTCTGATCGTCGATGGTCAGGCTGACCCCCTTGGCCAGCGCCAGGCCGAACGGCAACGCAAGCGTGCCCGTGGCATCCTCGCCGGTCTTGCTCGACAGCTCTATCGCCAGCAGCCGCTGATTGCTTTGCTTGTTGAATTGCTGATGCGACAGGCTGCAGGTCTTGGCCGTGCCCGATATCTGGCAATTGACCGTCCAGTCGCCGTGGGTTTCAGACAGTGCCGACGCGCCGCCGGGCAACTGCGGCGCATCCGCGGCAGCGGGTGCCGCGACCGCCCTGTCGCTCTTGGTTTGTGCCGCCACGGCCGCCACGCCGACGGTGCAGGCAACACCCAGCATCGCCACGAAATGCGCGTACTTCCTCATCAAGATCCCTCCCGCCCGGCTCCGCCTCGGGCCAGCTAGAAACTGACCTTGAGAGACGCGCTGATCGCGTTCTGTTTAACCGTTTCGCCGAAGGCGCCATTATACCTGACGGACATGCCGACGCCATTGACGCCATTCAGCTCAAGGCCGGCGCCGACCCGATAGAGCGGCGAATCGACGGCCTCCGTCAAGTGCAATGCGGGGTTGCCAGGCAGATTCTCCGCCGCCGCGAAGCGACCTTCGGGGGTGACAAGCAGATTTGGTCGCTCGACCCGCTGGCCATGGCATCGCCGCGCAAACGTCCTATATCAGTGGGCAGAGTTTTTTGCGCGGGAATGAGCGAATGTCGGCACTTCGGCCATCAACGATCTTCACAGTGGCAATGCTGGCCACGGCAGTGCTGGCGGGCGTTTGCCTGCCGGCTTCCGCACAAGCGCTCAATTCCGCTACCGGCAACAATGCGCTGATCCGGCAGAACGACCTGCAAATCCTGCAAAACAGGATACAGCGGCAGCAATATCAGCAGCAACAGCGGCAGTACCGCGCCCAGGACCGCCAGATCGTTCAGCAACCGCCCCCGGTCGTGCAGCAGCTCAAGCCAAGCTGCCAGACCCAGATAATCGGCACCACCGCCGTGAGCAATTGCCGCTGACAACAAGGCCTTTTTCATTTATTTAGCCGACTTAGGTATTTCGAGTGTCTTTCGGCATATGCGAAAGTTTTGGCGGCACATGCGAAAGTTTTGGTTTTGCAACGACGCCTTGTCGCGCTATGCGGCATTGCATCGACTGGATTGACGAATGGCAGCCACCAAGAAGAAAGCCGTACGCAAGGCAAAAAAGGGCGAAAGAATCCGCCAGGTGGCGGCTGTTCCCTTTCGGCTGATCGCGCGCGGCGACATCGAGGTCATGCTGGTTACGTCGCGCACCACCAGGCGCTTCATCGTACCCAAGGGCTGGCCGATGAAGGGCAAGAGCGGGCGCAAGGCGGCCACCATCGAGGCGCAGGAGGAAGCCGGCGTACTCGGCAAGACGCTGAAGCAGCCGGCAGGCACCTATTCCTACTGGAAGCGGCTGGCCAATCGCTTTGTCCGCGTCGACGTCATCGTCTATCTGCTCGAGGTAACGGAGGAACTGGCCGATTGGCAGGAAGCCAAACGACGCCAGCGGGCCTGGCTGGCACCAGCCGATGCGGCCATGCTCATCGACGAGCCGGATCTTTCAACGTTGGTGAAGACGCTGAAGCTTCCCCAGCCTATGCAGGTGGACAAGGCGTAAAGCCTCACTCGCCGGGGTCATCGCTTTCGGGAAACGGCCGCACCGGCGTGCCGGTATAGGCCCACAGCCACTCGCGCGGCAGCGGCCCCTTGTTTCGCTCGGCCTGCTGCGACTGCTCCCAAGCATGCGCCAGGATGCCGACCGAGCGCGACAGCACGAAAAGCCCTCGCGTCAGCGGCGGCGGAAAACCGAGTTCGCCATAGATGACGGCGGTGGCGCCATCGATGTTGAGCGGTATTTTTTTCCCCTTGCGGCGTTCGACGTCAGCCTCGATCGCAGCGGCGATGTCGGCGAAACGTCCATTGACGGCACCGCGTGCGGCGAATTCGCGGATCAGTTCCAGCAAGCGCGGCGCGCGCGGGTCGACGGGATGGAAGCGATGTCCGAGTCCCGGCACATAGCCCTTCTCCTCGGCGAAGAACCGGTCGAGCCGCGCCGAGACCGCCTCATTCAGCGTCATCCCGGCATCGATCGCCACGGCAATGTCACCATAGAAGGAAAGCGCCTGCTCGCCGGCGCCTCCATGCACGTCGCCGAGAACGTTGATGGCCGAGGCCATGGCGCTGTTGATACCGACGCCGCAGGTTGCAGCCATGCGCGCGATGGCGATCGATGGCGCCTGCGGTCCGTGGTCGACGGCGGCACCGAGCGCAATGCCGAGCAGCGCGGCCTGATCCTCGCTGGGCAGTTCGCCGCGCAGCATCAGCCAGATGACAGCCGGGAAGCTGACGCGGCCGATCAGATCCTGGATCTCATAGCCGCGCAGCCGGATGACACCAGGCCGCATCTCGATGATGTCGGTCTGCCACCATTCCTCGCCGCGCTCACGGCCTGTCTCCTTCTCCGTGCCGCTCATGCGCTTGCCTTTGTGTTGACGCGCGGTGGCAGGTCGGCGAACACCTCGCCCATATGTTCGCCGAGCGCCGGCGGCGGCTTTGTCGGCAAGGGCGCCTCCCCATCGACCATGAAGCCGCCGCGCAGAACGGTCAGCGGTTTGTCCATACCAGCCACATCGTCGAAATTCGCGGTCACCTGGCGTTCGAGGACTTGCGGCTCGGCCAGCACTTGCGGGATCGTCAGCACCCTGCCGGCAGGCACGCCGGCGCGATTGAGCATCTCTTCCCAGGCCGCAGCCGGCGCGCCCGCCAGGGCGTGCTCGATCTCGACTTTAAGCGCCGCACGGTTGCGCTTGCGCGTCTCGCGCTCGGCAAAGCGGGCATCCAGGGCCAGTTCCGGCCGGCCGATCAGCCGGCACAGCGTCACGAACTGTTCCTGCTTGTTGGCGGCGATATTGATGAGCCCGTCGCCGGTGCGAAACGCACCGGAGGGTGCCGCCGTCATGTTCTCATTGCCCATCGGCTTGGGGTCGATGCCTGCGGTCAGATAGTTGGAAACCGGCCAGCCAAGCGCGGAAAGTGTGCATTCGAGCATCGAGACGTCGAGAAAGGCACCCTCGCCGCTCGTCTTCTGCCGCACCAGCGCCGAGGCGATGGCGAACGCGCCGACCAGTCCGCCAAGCGTGTCGGCCACGGGATAGCCGACCCGCAGCGGCGCCGTTTCCGGTGTGCCGGTGATACTCATGATCCCCGACAGGCCCTGGATTATCTGGTCATAGGCGGGATTGTCGCGCATCGGCCCGGTCTGGCCGAAACCCGATATCGCGCAATAGACGAGGCCTGGACGCACCGTCTTCAGCGCCTCGTAGCCAAGCCCCAGCCGATCCATCACGCCCGGGCGGAAATTCTCCACCAGGGCATCGGCGCTGGCCACCAGATCGAAAAAGCGCTCGCGATCGGCTTGCTTCTTGAGGTCGAGCACCACCGACCGTTTGCCGGCGTTCTGCGCCAGGAACGATGCGCCCATGCCGGCGCTGTTCAGCTTTGGCGAGCCGCCGAGCTGGCGGGCCAGGTCGCCGCCTTGCGGCGCCTCGACCTTGATCACATCGGCGCCAAGCAGCGCCAGCTGATAGGCGCAGTAGGGACCGGCCAGCACATTGGTCAGGTCAAGGACGCGGATACCGGAAAGCAGTTCTGTCATGGCATCATGGATCGATCAGGCATCGCCGGGCACATGCTCCGGTCCGCGCCGACGCCGATGCTCGATGAAGGCCCAGATATGCGGGCCGGCGAGGCCGATGAAGGCGAGCGTCAGCAGCGTCAGCGACAGCTTGTGGGTGTAGAACACCGACCAGTCGCCATTCGAGATGGTCATCGCCCGGCGGAACTGGGTTTCGGCGAGCGGCCCAAGGATCATGCCGATAATGACAGGCGCGGTCGGGAAATCGAACCGCCGCATCAGGAAACCGGCCGCTCCCAGCAGATAGAGGATGACGAGGTCGATGGGCGACTGCGAAATACCATAGGTGCCGACCGTCGCGAACACCAGGATGCCGGCATAAAGCTGCGGCGCCGGGATTTTCAGCAACCGCACCCACAGCCCGATCAACGGCAGGTTGAGGATGACCAGGATGACGTTGGCGATGAACAGGCTGGCGATCAGCCCCCAGACGAGATCGCCCTGGGTCGTGAGTAGCAGCGGTCCGGGATTGATTCCGTAGCTCTGGAAGGCCGACAGCATGATCGCCGCGGTCGCGGAGGTCGGCAGGCCAAGCGTCAGCATAGGCACCAGCACGCCGGCTGCCGAGGCATTGTTGGCGGCCTCGGGGCCGGCAACGCCTTCGATGGCGCCGACCGTGCCGAACTCCTCCTTGTGCTTCGACAGCTTCTTTTCGATGGCGTAGGACAGGAATGTCGGGATCTCGGCGCCGCCGGCCGGCATGGCGCCGATCGGGAAGCCGATAGCAGCGCCGCGCAGCCACGGCTTCCACGAACGCCCCCATTCGGCCGCCGTCATGTAGAGCGAGCCCTTCAGCGGCACGATCTCGTCCTTGCCTGCATAGCGGCGCGAGGCCATGTAGAGCGTCTCGCCGACGGCAAACAGGCCGACCGCGGCAATGATGACATCGACGCCATCGAGCAGTTCGTTCGTGCCGAACGTGAAGCGCGGCTGGCCGGTCTGCAGGTCGACGCCGATCATGCCGATGACGAAGCCGGCGAACAGGCTGGTCAGGCCGCGCACCGACGACGAGCCGAGCACCGCCGAAACGGTGATGAAGGCCAGCACCATCAGCGAGAAATATTCGGCCGGACCGAAGGCCAGCGCGAATTTGACCACCACCGGCGCCAGGAAGGCAACGCCCATCGTGCCGATCGTGCCAGCGACGAACGAGCCGATCGCCGACGTGGCGAGCGCCGCACCGCCACGGCCGGAACGCGCCATCCTGTTGCCTTCCAACGCAGTGACGATGGTGGCGCTTTCGCCGGGCGTGTTGAGCAGGATCGACGTCGTCGAACCGCCGTACATGGCGCCGTAGTAGATGCCGGCGAACAGGATGAAGGATGCCTCCGGCGCCACCTGATAGGTGATCGGCAAAAGCAGCGCGATGGTCAGCGCCGGCCCAAGACCGGGCAGCACGCCGATGGCGGTGCCAAGCGTGGTGCCAAGCAGGCACCACAGAAGGTTGACCGGGGTGAAGGCGACCGAGAAGCCATGTGCGAGATGTCCGAGCGTTTCCATGGCGTCAGCCCCTCAACACGGTGATGAACGCATCGATGACCGTGTTCAGCTGGTTCTCGATGAAACCGGCACCGATGTTGACGCCAAGCGCCCTGGCGAAGCCGAAATAGGCGGCCAGCGCCAGGATCAGGCCGAGCACTGCGTCACGCAGTGTGCGCTTGCTGCCGAAGCCGTAGCAGACCAGAACGAACATAATGACCGAGGCGGCGGTAAAGCCGAGCGGCTGGATCAGCACCAGGTTTGCCACCAGCCCGATAACGACGATGCCCATCGCCTTCCAGTCGGTCGGCGTTTCCTTTTCTTCCTCCGGCTGCCAGCCGCCGCGCAGCGCTGCGAGGATAAGCAGCAGCGAAAGCACGATCATGCCGGTCATGGTGATATAGGGAAAGACGGTCGGCCCGACCTTGGAATAGAGCGGCGACACCGGGATCGCCAAGGTCTGCCAGGCTACGGCCCCGGCGCAGGCGAGAAGCCCGACGCCGATCAACAATTCGGGCATGGCAAGGCGCGGCGCCGCCGCCTGAGGGTCGCTGGTGCTCATCGGTGTCCTCCCAAGGTGGCCGGCATCCTCCAGCCGACCGCATCCGCAGTTTCGCCGCATCATATGTCCATGCGGCAGGCGAGATGGGAAGGGGGCGGCACTCTAACCGCCCCCTGAAGACATCAGGCGAGGCCGAGATCCTTGAGGATCGCGGTGATGCGGGCCGTGTCCTCGGTGAGGAATTTTGCGTAGTCGTCGCCAGTCAAAAGGATGGGCGTCCAGTTGCGGTTTTTGCACTCGGTTGCCCATGCATCGCTCTTGGCCATGGTCTCGATCATTGTGACCATCGCCGCCTTGTCGGCGTCGGAAATGCCCGGCGGTGCGAAGACGCCGCGCCAGTTGAACAGCTCGACATCGATGCCGGCCTCCTTCAGCGTCGGCGCATCGATGCCGTCCTGGCGCTTGTCTGCCGAGATGGCGAGCAGCCGCAGCGCGCCCGCCTTGACCTGCTCGGAGAACTCGCCAAAGCCGGAGATGCCGGCCGCGACCTGGTTGCCGAGCAGCGCCGACAATGCCTCACCGCCGCCGGCGAACGGCACGTAGGACAGGTTTGTCGCCGGCACGCCGACCGTCTTGGCAATCAAGCCGAACAGGATGTGATCCGAACCGCCGGCGGAGCCGCCGGCGACGGGAACTTTTGTCGGATCGGCCTTGAGCGCGGCGACGAAATCAGCGGCCGTCTTGAACGGCGACTCCGCCGGCACGACCAAGGCCTCGAACTCGCCGGTGAGGCGGGCGATCGGGGTGACTTGCGTCAGATTGTTCGCGGCCTTGTTGGCAATGATGGCGCCAACCATGACCATGCCGGCAACCATCAGGGAATTGCCTTTGCCGTTCCACTGGCTGATGAATTGCGGCAGCCCGACAGTGCCGCCGGCGCCGCCGACATTGGTGATCTGCGAACCCGAGATGAGCTTTTCACTGCGCAGCACCTGGTCGATCGTGCGCGCCGTCTGGTCCCAGCCACCACCGGGTGCGGCAGGCACGAAGAGCTGTATCTGGGGCGCGCCTTCGGCGAAAGCGGGAGAAAGATGCGACGTCATCAGCCCGGCACCCACGGCTGCGGTGCTCATCAAAAATCTGCGTCTGTTCAGCATGGGGATTCCTCCAAATCACGACACCTCCTCCGGTGCCCGCCAAAACGCGCCTGCATCCAGACCCGTCATCGATTTCAAGCAGATGTTACGGAGTTCTGTCAACGGAAACGATATTCTACTGGACAGAACGATTTGGCGGCGCGACAGAGTCGCGTGCTCGGCTTTCTTCAAATTGGAACCGCCATGGACTCGCCAAGCAAATCGGCAAATGGGGAAATAGATCGCACCTCGGCGGACGGTGTTGCCGCGCTTGATCGGGCCATTGCCATCCTCGATGCCTTCACCACGGATGACCGGTCGCTCAGCCTGGCCGAAATCGCGGCGCGCACCGGCCTCTACAAGAGCACCATCCTGCGGCTTGCGAATTCTCTTTTGCGCGGACGATTGCTCGAGCGCCTCGACAACGGGCGCTACCGCGTCGGACCCGCGACCTTTCGGCTCGGTGCGCTCTACCAGCGTTCGGTCGTGGCGGTCGATATCCTGCTGCCGATCATGCGCGATCTTTCCGAGCGAAGCTGGGAGAGCGTTGCCTTCTATGTTCGCTCGGGCGATGTCCGCACCTGTCTCTACCGCGTCGAATCCAAGCACCCGATCCGCTACACGATACGCGAAGGCGACGTATTGCCTTTGCTGCTGGGCTCGGGCGGCCGCGTGCTCGCAGCGTTTTCGGGCCAGCAGGGCGAACCCTACGAGACCATCCGCAAGACCTGCAACTGCCTCGCCGTGGGCGACCGGGACCCCGAGACGGGGGGCGTGTCGGCGCCGGTGTTCGGCCCAGGAGGCGTCCTGCTCGGCGCCTTGACCCTGGCTGGGCCCAGCACGCGCGTCGACGCGGCATTTCTGCAGCGCATGAAGCGTCCGCTGCTCGAGGCGGCGGCCCGCGCCACCCGCGCCTTCGGCGAGGACGCCTCCATGCTGGAGCGGGCAAGCCTGGCAGCGGACGCCATGCCGTAGAATGCGTCCCGGTTGGAAGGCTCGCTCCGATCAATTTGACCAGAACCACACGGCGGTTCTTGGCGGGGCCCGCCTCGTCATCATTGCTGGCGACAGGCGCCATCATGCCGGCGCCGGCAGCGGGCAGCCTCGCCGCTCAGGTCACCGCGCCAGCAGGATTGTCGGAGTGTCATGATAGGTGGTCTTCACCACTTCCCGGTAACCGCACTTGGCAGCCACCCTCAGCGAAGCGCCGTTTTCCGGATCGATGATGCAGACGGTCTTCTCGCGCCCGAAAATCACTTCGCCCCACGCCAGGACGCGGGCAACCACCTCGGTGGCGAAGCCCGCCCCGTGCACGGCCGGAACCAGCGCCCACCCGGCCTCGGGAATGCCTTCGATCGATGGTTCCATGTCGCGCTTCAGATCGTGAAACCCGGCCTCGCCGATGAAGCGCCCGGTCGCCTTCTCCTCGATCGCCCAGAAGCCATAGCCGAGCAGCGACCACAGGCCGGCGTGACGCAGGAAGCGCATCCAGCTCTCTTCGCGCGTGCGCGGCTTGCCCCCGATGAAACGGGTGACCACTGGATCGGTCCACATCGCGGCATAGGCGTCGAAATCGTCCAGCCGGTGTGCCCGCAGGATGGTGCGCTTCGTTTCGATGACAGGGGCGCTGGTCGCTTGTGGATTGTTCATGGGATCTGCCTCGCACGGATCGCCAGCGCTTAGCAAATCGCCGGTGCGGCGCAAGGGGCCAGGGCAACACGGCCCATCCAGGCGCCGCTATGGGAATTTTGTGAGACGGTGTTATTTTTCACGGCAGGCTGATTCAACACCTGCCAGCGCGACCTTTTTCAGGCGCGCATTGGCGCCGTCAAACCCAGGGAAAGAGCATGGACACCACCGATCTTGTGCTTGCGACCTTCCATCATCTGCTGGTGTTTTCGCTGGCGGGAATCATCGGCGCCGAATTCGCCCTGATCCGCGGCGATCTGGGTGCTGCGACGCTCAAGAGGCTCGCCGGCATCGACCGCCATTACGGCGTCATCGCCGCGCTGATCATCGTCGTCGGCATCGGCCGCGTCTTCTATGGCCTCAAGGGCTGGGAATTCTACGTCTACAACTGGGTGTTCTGGGCCAAGATAGCGGCGTTCGGCGCTGTCGGCCTGCTGTCGATCATCCCGACCGTCCGCTTCATATCCTGGAACAGGCAGGTGAGCGGCAATGCCTCGTTCCAGGTGCCGGCGGCCGAGCTTGCGTCCGTGAAGACTTACATCCGCGCCGAAGCTTTCATCTTCCTGCTGATCCCGGTCTTTGCCGCGGCGATGGCGCGCGGCTACGGCTACTAGGATGGCGATCATCAGCAGTTTGCCGCTTGAGTCCGGTTGCAATCTGTTAATTTGCGCTAGTTGTTGCTCCATCTGCAGGGTGTTGAGAGGACCCCGCGCAGCGGTTGGAGATTTACGTATTGGGAGGAGATCACAATGAGAAGATTTGTCGCCACTCTGGCTGCTGCCGCGGCCGTCACGCTTTATGGATTCACTGCCGGCGCGCAGACCTATCCTGAACGCACCATCACCGTTGTGGTGCCGTTTGCGGCCGGTGGCCCGACCGACACGGTCACGCGCCTCGTCGCCGAAGCCATGTCGAAGGATCTCGGCCAGCAGGTCATCGTCGAGAATGTCGGGGGCGCCGGCGGCACGCTGGGTGCCGGCCGCGTCGCCAACGCCGAGCCTGACGGCTATACGCTGCTGCTCCATCATATCGGCATGGCGACAAGTGCGACGCTGTACAGAAAGCTCGCCTACGACACGCTGAACGCCTTCGAATATGTCGGCCTCGTCACCGAGGTGCCGATGACCATCGTCGGCCGCAAGGACCTGGAGCCGACCGATCTCAAGGGATTGGTGGAGTACGCCAAGGCCAACAAGGATTCCATAACCGTCGCCAATGCCGGCATCGGTGCGGCCTCGCATCTGTGCGGCATGCTGTTCATGAGCGCCATCAAGACGCCGCTGGTCACCGTACCCTACAAGGGCACCGGCCCGGCCATGACCGATCTCCTCGGCGGCCAGGTCGACATCATGTGCGACCAGACGACCAACACCACCAAGCAGATCCAGGGCGGCACCATCAAGGCCTATGCCGTCACCTCGCCGGAGCGCCTCGATGTGCTGAAAGACGTGCCCACGACGGTGGAAGGCGGCCTTCCCGAAGTGCAGGTCGGCATCTGGCACGGTCTCTATGCACCCAAGGGCACGCCGGCCGGGATCACCGAACGCCTGTCGAAATCGCTGCAGGTCGCGCTGAAGGACCAGAACGTCGCGGCCCGCTTCGCCGAACTCGGCACCAAGCCGTCGCCCGAGGCCGATGCGACGCCCGCCGCACTGAAGGCCAAGCTGGAAAGCGAGATCGCGCGCTGGAAGCCGATCATCGAAGCCGCCGGCCAGTACGCCGACTGAGGTTTGAACAGGGGCGCCACCAGCGCGCCCCTGTTCGCTCGGCATCCGCTAGCCACTGCGGGCTTGGGAGAACCATCATGAAACCTTTCGCGATCGACAGGGCCAACGGCCTGTGCGCCGCCCTGTTCATCGGTTTCGGCGCATGGTTCGCGCTGCAATCGCTCGGCCTCGAAATCGGCACCGCCTTGCGCATGGGTCCAGGCTATTTTCCGCTGGTCCTGGCGATCGTGCTGATCCTGCTTGGCGCCGTCATTCTCGTCCAGGCCTTACGCGTCGGGGGCGAAGCAATCGGGCATATTGCGTGGCGCGGCATGCTGCTCATCCTGCCTGCTCCGATCTTCTTCGGCCTGACGGTGCGCGGCCTCGGCTTCATCCCGTCGATCTTCCTGACGGCGTTGATCGCGTCGTTTGCCAGCCGCCGCATGAAGCCGGTGACCGCGCTCGTGCTGTCGGCCGGCCTGACATTGTTTGCGTACCTCGTCTTCAGCTACGCGCTCGGCCTGCCGTTCCGCCGCTTCGGCCCGTGGCTGGCCCCATGGTTGGTGTCGTGAGGCGATGAGCATGGATCTGCTCGACAACCTCGCGCTCGGTTTTTCGACGGCGACGTCGCTGACCAACCTCGGTTTCTGCCTGATCGGCGTCCTTCTCGGCACGCTGATCGGCGTCCTGCCCGGCATCGGCGCCACCGCGACCATCGCCATGCTTTTGCCGATCACCTTCCAGATCGGCGACCCGGTTTCCTCCCTCATCATGCTCGCCGGCATCTATTACGGTGCCCAATATGGCGGCTCGACCACCGCCATTCTCATCAACATGCCGGGCGAATCCTCGTCCGCCGTCACCGCGATCGACGGCTACCAGATGGCCAGGAACGGCCGCGCCGGAGCGGCCCTCGCGATCGCGGCCATCGGCTCGTTCTTTGCCGGCACGGTGTCGACGTTCCTCGTCGCCATCTTTGCCCCGCCGCTGACGGCGATCGCGCTGAAATTCGGCGCGGCCGAGTATTTTTCGCTGATGATCGTCGGCTTGGTTTCGTCCGTCGCGCTCGCCCACGGCTCTATTGTCAAGGCGCTGGCCATGGTCGTGCTCGGCCTGCTGCTCGGCATTGTCGGCACCGACATCTACACCGGCACGCCGCGCTTCACGCTTGGAATCCGGGAATATGCCGACGGATTGAATTTCGTTGCGGTGGCGGTCGGCGTCTTTGGCGTCGCCGAGATCCTGCGCAACCTCGAAAACGAGGATGAGCGTTCCGTGATGATCCGCAAGGTCACCGGCCTTATGCCGACCCGCGAGGACTTTCGGCGCATGGCAGCGCCCATCGTGCGCGGAACAATCATCGGTTCGGCGCTCGGCATCCTGCCGGGAGGCGGCGCGATCCTGGCAGCTTTTGCGTCCTACACGGTCGAAAAACGCGTCTCGAAAAACCCGCAGGAGTTCGGCAAGGGCGCCATCGAAGGCGTCGCCGGACCGGAATCGGCCAACAATGCCGGTGCGCAGACCTCCTTCATCCCGATGCTGACGCTCGGCATTCCAGCCAACCCGGTCATGGCGCTGATGATCGGCGCCATGATCATCCAGGGCATCGTGCCCGGCCCCAATGTCGCGACCGAACAGCCGGCGCTGTTCTGGGGCATCATCGCCTCGATGTGGATCGGCAATCTGATGCTGATCATCCTCAACCTGCCGCTGATCGGGCTTTGGGTGAAGCTGCTGACGATCCCCTACTACGTGCTTTTCCCGATCATCATGGCGTTCTGCTCGATCGGCGTCTACAGCGTCAACAGCAACGTCTACGACCTCTACGCCGTCGCCTTCTTCGGCTTCCTCGGCTACCTCCTGACCAAGCTGCGCTGCGAACCGGCACCGCTGCTGCTCGGCTTCGTGCTCGGCCCGCTGCTCGAGGAAAACCTGCGCCGCGCCATGATCCTCTCGCGCGGCGACCCAAGCACCTTCGTGACGAGACCGATCAGCGCCGGCCTGCTGCTCATCGCGCTCGCCGTGCTCGTCATCGTCTTCCTGCCGGCGGTCAAGAAAAAGCGCGAAGAGGTGTTTGTGGAGGAGAGTTGAACTACGTCGTCGTTCCGCTTCGGTCCTGGATCTCTTCGACAGGATCGAGCGGTGCGATCGGCACCAGCGGTGCTGGCACATCGGTCGTCTTGACCTCGGCCTTGCAGATGTCGGCGATGACGCAGGCCGGGCAATCCGGCTTGCGCGCCTTGCAGACGTAGCGGCCATGCAGGATCAGCCAGTGATGTGCATGGCGCATATATTCGTCCGGAATGATCTTCAACAATCCCTGCTCGACCTGTTCCGGTGTCTTGCCGGGCGCCAGCCCGAGCCGGTTGCCTATGCGGAGAATGTGCGTGTCGACCGCCATCGTGTGCTGGCCGAAGGCCATGTTGAGCACGACATTGGCTGTCTTGCGCCCGACCCCGGGCAGCTTGACCAATTCATCGCGACTGTCGGGTACCTCGCCGCCATGGTCGCGGATCAGCGCCTGCGACAGCGCAATCACATTCTTCGCCTTGTTGCGCCACAGCCCGATGGTGCGGATATATTCGCCGACCCTTGCCTCCCCCAGCGCCAGCATCTTGTGCGGCGTATCGGCGGCCTTGAACAGCGCCCGCGTCGCCTTGTTGACGCCGGCATCCGTCGCTTGCGCCGACAGCACCACCGCGACCAGCAGCGTGAAGGCGTTGACATGTTCGAGCTCCCCCTTCGGCTCGGGCCGCTGGACGGAAAAGCGCCGGAATATCTCGTTCACTTCGGCCGGGCTGTAGCGTGACGCGCTTCGCACCGGCCGCGGACGCGGCTTGGCGTTCGACCCATCGCGTCGTGCGGGCAACAGCTCTTTTTTGGACAGGGAAGAATCTTTGGACTTGGGACTTGCCATTTCCCTCCTATAATATCCCCTCATGAGCGACACAAACGCCTCGTTTCAGGCCGACGAGCCATTCTTTCAGGCGCTACTCACCCCGCACCGGTCTCTGGGCCGGACAGGCTTCTTCATCCTGATGGGCGCGCTGCTGTTCGGCTGGCTGGTGACAGGCGCGTTTTTCCTGTCGCGCGGCGCCTGGCCGGTGTTCGGCTTCTTCGGCCTCGACGTGGCCGCCGTCTACATCGCCTTTCGCATCAACTATCGTGCCGCTCGTGCCCGCGAAGAAGTCTCGGTCTCGCGCACCAGCCTCGACATCCGCAAGACAGCCCCCTCGGGGAAATCGGAAGCGCATCGCTTCAATCCGTTCTGGGCGCGGTTTTCGGTGGCCCGTCACGCCGAGATCGGCATCACAGGGATGACGGTGGAAGGCCAAGGGCAGAACGTGCCGATCGGATCCTTCCTGGACCCCGATTCCCGCGAGAGTTTTGCCACCGCCTTTTCGCGGGCGCTGGCGACCGCCAAGGCACGCTGAGCCAGCCACGAGCGACTCCAGGGCTCGAATCCTGTGTCCATCTGGGTATGCGCCGCAAGAAAGCAAGTTTCGGGTGGCGATCGACGCCCCGAGGGGCGATATTCCGGCTCAAGGAGACAGTTCCATGAGCACACACACCGCGGTCCTCAAAAAGGACATCACGCCTGAAGGCAGCGACTACGAAATCGTGCGCCGTGCCATCGAGAAGATCAGTCTCGACTATCGTGATCAGCCTTCCCTTGAAGAACTGGCCGAGGAGGTCGGCGAGACGCCAACCGGCTTGCAAAAACTCTTCACCCGCTGGGCCGGCCTGTCGCCCAAGGCCTTCCTGCAGGCGGTGACACTGGACCATGCGCGCAGGCTGCTCGATTCCGGCATGCCGCTGCTCGAGACCTCGTTTGAACTGGGCATGTCCGGCCCGGGCCGGCTGCATGACCTGTTCGTCACGCATGAGGCGATGTCGCCGGGCGACTACAAGACACGCGGCGCCGGGCTCATCATCCGCTACGGCTTCCATTCCTCGCCGTTCGGCACCGCCCTGATCATGGCCACCGAGCGCGGACTCGCCGGCCTCGCCTTCAGCGACCCCGGCGAGGAACGCGCCGCCTTCGCCGACATGTCCAGCCGCTGGCCGAACGCCATTTATGTCGAGGACATGATTGCTACCGGCCCCTATGCCGCCCGTATCTTCGACCCGGCGCTGTGGCGCCCCGACCAGCCGCTGCATGTCGTCATGATCGGCACCGACTTCCAGGTTCGCGTCTGGGAGGCGCTGCTCAAGATCCCGATGGGTAAGGCCCGCACCTATTCCTCGATTGCGGCCAGCATCGGCGCACCGTCCGCCAGCCGTGCGGTCGGTGCGGCCAACGGCGCCAATCCGCTCTCTTTCGTGGTGCCTTGTCACCGCGCCATCGGTAAATCAGGCGACCTCACCGGCTATCACTGGGGCCTGACCCGCAAGCGCGCCATTCTGGGCTGGGAAGCCGGGCAGGTATCGTAATATCGGTTTTTTTCGATATTAGGAAGAAAACCATGGGTATGCCGGCGTTATTAAGTAAGCGCGATTTCCACTGTGGTTTTCGCCTTTGCAACCGAGGACAACCTCCGGTTCCTGTAATTGTTATTTTGAGCCTTTATTTTAGGTAACTCTAAATTAACCACGATAAAGTGATGATACCCCATGTTAATCCGGACGATCCGGCTTGATAGGAGGTCCCGATGACGTTGTTTCGCGCCGTCTGCGGCGCAGCTCTGCTGGTTGCCAGCATCGACGAGGCCGCGCTGGCCACGACGCAGAATGTCATATTCAATGGTACGATCGCGCCCACCTGCACACTTGTCGTTGCCACCAACGGCACGATGACGGCCAGCCCCGATCTCCAGTCCCTCAGTTCGCACAACAGCGGCGGCTCGGCTGGAACCGTGACGCTGACGACGACCGGAGGTGTGTCGCTGAGTGTCGACCCGGTCACCACCATGACGGTGCCATCGGCAGACAGCACGTCGACGACCTGGACGCCCACCTACTCAGCCGCCGGCGCGCATGCGATCGGTGAGACCGGCTCGGCAAGCAGCATCACCACCCCCGGCGCCGACCTCGTTTCGGTCCACCTCGCCGGCACCAAGGGCGGCAGCAATCGCTTCGCCAACGGCAATTATCAGGCAACGGTAACGCTGCGCTGCGAATGACGCGAGCGAAGGAGGGGGTCGTGAAACATGCTCGAATCCTGGCGACGGCACTGGCCGTCGGATTGGCGCCCATTGCCGCCAAGGCCCAGTCGATGTCGCCGATGCGTGGCGAGATCAACAGCTTCACCGATGTCTTCGCGGTTCGCGTGTTCCCCGCCAATCCCTACGACCGGAAGATCCGGGTCGAAATCCACGTCTACGATCAGGATTTTCAGCCGGTAGATGCCAGAATCTCTCCAAATGTCTTCCAGCTGGCTTCCCAGGCCTCCCGGTCTGTCCTCGTGGTTGTGCCTTTTGACGGCGCCACCGAGCGTAAAGTGCGTATCTGTACCGAAAGCATCCCCTTTCCCAATCAACAGACGCAGATAAGGGCACAGATATGCGGAAAGTTTTTTGGGCGCCGCAAATCCTGACATTCGCGCTCGCGGCTGCGTCGGCGGCTATCTCGCCGGTACTGGCCGAGGATGTCTACAACCTCAATCAGAACGAGAGCGGCTTCAACCTGCCCGGCGTCACCTTGCCTCAGGGCCAGGACGAGGTCCATGCCGCGGACGGTACCACTTGCCGTTCCGCCGTCTCCGGTTCCGGCGCTTATGTCGATCTCGGCGTTATCAGAGGCAACAGCCAGTCGGACAACAGCGTTGCCACCTATGGTCGGGTGGTGATCCCGATCGGGCGCACGCCGAAGCGCGTCGATTGCAGCCGTCTCTATGAGCTTGAGGTCGAGCGCCTGCAGTTGGAACTGAAGCTCCTCAAGATGGGCCTCGGCGCCGACGGCCAGACGGCGAGCATGGCTGCCAGCACTTCTACGGCCGCGTCACCGGGGTGGGCCAACGAAGGCTGGAGCATCAGGACCGGAAGTGGTGATGGCAAGAAAAAGAAGAAGCAGTAGTCGCGCGCTGCTTGCGATGGCAGCACTTGCCGGTTCCTGCCTTCCGGTGCAGGCGGCGATCATCGGCACCTGCACCATCATGGTCGGGGCGTCCGGAACGATGAAGGCCAATCCCGCCATCAGCATACTGGGCTCCAAACAGGCAGGCGGATCGAGCGCCAGCGCCACCGTGGTGGCAAGCTCCCTGTTGTGCTCGATACTTAATTTGCTTGACTGCTATTCGGTTTCGGCGCCGGCGCCTGCCGCATTCTCGTCCGCGCCGAGCGGCGGCGGCACCAACGTGACCTTCGCTTCGGTCTTCCGCCTCGATGGCTCGGGGGCAGATGTCAACGGAAGTGTGCCGCAGAGGGTTGCCAACGGCACCCACACGATGCAGGTCGACCTCACCGCCACCAGGTCGAGCGGTATCTTTCCCGCCGGCAACTATCAGGGCACGGTCACCCTGCGCTGCGAATAAGGCCACGACACCCCAAATCGGGCTGGACCATGCGCGTGGTCTGGCAAGCCGCGGCCTTACAGGTTAGCTTCCGCGCAATCGGAACGACCTGGGTTCGCTTGGACGCACAAGGATGCTCCGACATTTGAATTTGCGTTGCCAGGAGGCCTTGCTTGATTATCGTCATCGGTTCGATCAACCTCGACCTTATTGCCAAGGTCGACCGCTTGCCTAGCCCCGGCGAGACGGTAGGCGGCTCGGCCTTCACCACCGCGCCCGGGGGCAAGGGCGCCAACCAGGCGCTGGCCGCCGCACGCGCCGGCGCCTCGGTGCGCATGGTCGGCGCCGTCGGCAGGGACAGCTTCGCCGCCGAGGCACTGGCATTGCTGCGCGACGGCAAGGTCGACCTGTCCGGCGTTGCCGAGACTCACGCCTCGACCGGCACGGCACTGATCATGGTCGCCGACGACGGCGAGAACATCATCGCCGTGGTGCCGGGCGCCAACGCTTCCGTAGTGCCCGGCGATCTCTCCAAGGCCTTTCTGAAAAAAGGCGCCGTCGTGCTGCTGCAAAATGAGATTCCGCTGGGCACCGTCGATGCCGCCCTCGACCAGGCAAGGGCGGCCGGCGCCATCACCGTGCTCAACACCGCCCCTTTCCAGGGGCAGGCAGCCGGCTTTCTCGACAAGGCCGACTATGTCGTCGCCAACGAAACCGAGTTCGACCTCTACGGCGAAGCGCTGTCGCTGCAAGGCCGCGACCGGGCGGCCCGCATGCGCGACTTTGCCGGAAAGACCGGCCGCACCGTCGTCGTCACGCTCGGCGGCGACGGCGTGATGGCGGCGACACCGAGTGATTTCCTCACCGTTCCGGCACGCAAGATCACCCCTGTCGACACGGTCGGGGCCGGCGATACGTTCTGCGGCTATTTCGCCGCCAGCCTGTCGTCGGGCCTCACGCTCGAACAGGCGCTGGCGCGCGCCGGCGCGGCCGGCTCGCTGGCCTGCCTGAAGCCTGGCGCCCAACCGGCGATCCCGCTCGCCAAAGACGTCGATCAGGCGCTGCAGGAAACCCGTTAAAATGCTGCGTCCTCAAACGAAGCATGCCGTGCCGCCGGCAAGCGACATCTGCCGCCTTTCCGCGGTCGAACTCGCCCGCGCGATCCGGGAGAGAGAGCTTTCCGTGCGTGAGGTGGTGGCGGCATTCCTCGATCGCATCGAGGCGGTCAATCCGCTGGTCAACGCCATCGTCTCCTTGCGCGATCGCGCCGATATCCTGCGCGATGCCGATGCGGCCGATGCCAGCCTGTCGCGAGCCGAAGCGGCAGGTCCGCTCTTCGGCCTGCCGATCGCCATCAAGGATCTCGCCTCGACCACGGGCCTCAGGACCTCCTTCGGCTCGCCGATCTTCGCCGATTTCGTGCCGCAGGAAGACGACTTCTTCGTCGAGCGCATCCGCAATGCCGGCGCCATCATCATCGGCAAGACCAACGTCCCCGAATTCGGGCTTGGTTCCAACACCTATAATGCCGTGTTCGGGCCGACGCTGAACGCCTTCGATCCGGCCCTGACCGCCGGCGGCTCGAGCGGCGGCGCGGCGGTGGCCCTGGCGCTCGACATGGTGCCCGTCGCCGATGGCAGCGACTTCGGCGGCTCGCTGCGCAACCCGGCCGCCTGGAACAATGTTTTTGGCTTCCGCCCGTCGCAAGGACTTGTTCCCGGCGGACCCGATTTCGAAGTCTTCCATGCGCAGATGGGCGTCGACGGGCCGATGGGCCGCAACGTCCGTGACATGGCGCTGCTGCTCGATGTGCAGGCCGGTTACCACCCGCACGCGCCATTGTCCTACGAGAAACCCGGCTCGTTCCTCGAAGGGCTTGGAATACCGGCAACTGGTGGCCGCATCGCCTGGCTCGGTGACCTCCACGGTCATCTGCCGGTTGAAACAGGCATTCTCGGCCTGTGCGAGGCGGCACTTGGCCGCTTTGCGGAAGCGTCCTTCACGACCGAACCCCTGCTGCCGGATTTCGATTTCGAAGCGCTGTGGCAGGCCTTCGTGACGCTGCGCCAGGCCAGCAGCGGCTGTGCGCTCAAAACCCACTATGACGATCCCGCGAAGCGCCGGCTGCTCAAGCCGGAAGCCATCTGGGAAGTGGAGAACGCCATGCGGCTGACGGCGCCGCAGATCCGCGCCGCCTCCGTGACCCGTACATCGTGGCATCGCATGCTGCTGTCGATCTTCGACCGCTATGACCTGATTGCGCTGCCGACGGCGCAGGTCTTCCCCTTCGACATGGGCACACATTGGCCCCGTGAGGTCGCCGGACGCGCAATGGACAGCTATCACCGCTGGATGCAGGTTTCCGCCTTCGCGACCTTGGGCGGCTGCCCGGCAGTCAACGTGCCGGTCGGCTTCGACGACAAGGGTAGGCCGATGGGCATGCAACTGATCGGGCGGCCACGCGGCGACCTCGCCGTGCTGAAGGCGGCGGCCGCCTATGAGGCAACGCTGCCCTGGCCGGCCGGCGCCTGAATCGGGCGGACTGGCGTGTCGCAGGGCGCCGCGTAACGGCTTGCACCGGCTGCGCTGCTATGCATGATTATCATCGGTTGCGCCGCATCGGCGGCATTCCTGGGGAAAAACCATGTCGCTGGAACTCTACGCTGCCTATGTCCTCGCTTGCATCGTCATCATCCTGGTGCCCGGTCCGACGGTCACGCTGATCATCGCCAACAGCATTCGCCATGGCTCGCGCGCCGGCCTCGCCAATGTCGCCGGCACGCAGGCCGGGCTTGCCGTGATGATCGCCATCGTCGGCATCGGCCTCAACACGCTGATCGCAGGCATGGGCCACTGGTTCGAGTGGGTTAGGCTGATCGGCGCGGCCTATCTGATCTGGATGGGTGTGCAGATGTTCCGTTCCAAAGGCACGCTGAACGCCGATGGAACGGCCAGGAAACCGCGCGGCGGCTTCTTCCTGCAGGGCCTGCTGGTGGCGCTCAGCAACCCCAAGACGTTGATCTTCTTTGGCGCCTTCTTTCCGCAGTTCATTTCGCCGCAAGGCAACTACTCGCTGCAGATCGCCATCATGGGCCTGACCGCCATGATCTTCGCCGCCTTCTCGGATTCGACCTATGCGCTGGCCGCCGGCCGCGCCGGGCGCCTGTTGTCGGCCGGCCGCATAAAACTTTTGTCGAGGATCAGCGGCAGCTTCATGGTCGGCGGCGGCCTGTGGTTGGCGTTTTCAAAGGCGAAGTAAGGTGCGCCTCTTCCCTCGCCCCGTTTACGGGGAGAGCGTGGTCGCGAAGCGATCGGGTGAGGGGCAACGCCGGGTCTGCAGACAAAATATTAACGTTTGTGCCGCCCCTCATCCCCCTGCCGGGACCTTCTCCCCTTAAACGGGGAGAAGGGAAGCTTTTAAAGCCGCCCCAGCCTCTCCACCAGCAACGCGAAAAACCCATCATGGTCGATGTCGCGCATCACCATGGCGTTCTTCGGCCGCTTGGTGACGCCCCACCAGTCGATCACGGTCATCCCCATGGTCAGTTCCGAGGCGGTTTCCACGCTGACGTTGCAGTTGCGGCCCTTGAACAGGTCCGGCTTCAACAGATAGGCGATGACGCAAGGGTCGTGCAGCGGGCCGCCGTCGGTGCCGTATTTCTCCTCGTCGAAGCGCTCGAAGAACTCCAGCATCTCGGCGGTGGCGGTGCCGACCTTGGTGCCGAGCGCGCGGAAGGTTTGCGTGCGCTTGGCAGTGGTCAGCGCCTTATGGGTGACATCGAGCGGCATCATCACGATCGGGATGCCGGATTTGAGCACGACATCGGCGGCCTGCGGATCGACATAGATGTTAAATTCGGCGGTCGGGGTGACGTTGCCGCCTTCGAAGAAGCCGCCGCCCATCAGCACGATTTCCTTGATGCGTGGTGCGATGCGCGGCTCGCGGATCAGCGCCAGCGCAATGTTGGTGAGCGGGCCGAGCGCGCAAAGCGTGATCGTGCCGCTTTCTTCGCTCATCAGCGTCTGGACGATGAAATCGACCGCGTACTGGTCCTGCAGCTTCATCGTCGGTTCGGGCAGTTGCGGTCCGTTGAGACCGGTCTTGCCATGCACTTCCTCGGCGGTGACCAATTCGCGCATCAGGGGCCGGATGGCGCCGGCATAGACCTTGATGTCCGGACGGTCAGCCAACTCGCAGATCTTGCGGGCATTCTTTTCGGTAAGCTTCAGCGGCACGTTTCCGGCAACGGCTGATATGCCGACGATCTCCAGTTCGGAGCTGCCGAGCGCCAGCAATATGGCGACGGCATCATCCTGACCGGGATCCGTGTCGATGATGATCTTGCGTGACTGGGGCATTTCAATTCCTTGTTTGGCGAGGTCGTGGGCTTGAACCGATCCGATCGAAACATCCAAATGACGCCGAAGCGGCCGCGAGCTGCCATGCCGAACCGCTCGACCGGGGAAGACGATCCCCGACCTGCGCGCTTCTCCTTGCATCTGCTCGCCGTTTCAAGCGCCATGCCGATCATTCCTGTGAGTCCACGGCCTGGTCTTTTTGGGCGGGTCTGTTGACGGCTTGAACTTGGTCGCGGGGCGGACCATATCAAGGCCATCGGGAAAAATGCCATCTGGGTTTTTCCACTTTATGTCGCTCTTGAGAGGACAATGTAACATGAGCCGAATGACGCCCTTTTCCAGCCCGCTTCTCCTTGGTTTCGACGCCATGGAAAAGACCCTGGAACGCTTGGCGAAATCCGGCGACAGCTACCCTCCCTACAACATCGAACGCCTCAGCGGCGCCGACGGCAAGACCGAAAGGTTGCGCATCACATTGGCGGTCGCCGGTTTCGCCGAAAGCGATCTCGATGTCACCACGGAGGAAAACCAGCTGGTCGTGCGCGGCCGTCAGACCGACGACACCGAGCGCGAATTTCTTCATCGCGGCATCGCCGCGCGCCAGTTCCAGCGCTGTTTCGTGCTGGCCGACGGCATGCGGGTGATCGCGGCGGAGTTGAAGAACGGTCTTTTGTCGATCGACCTCGATCGGCCGGAGTCCGAACGGCTGGTACGGAAAATAAACATATCGGTGAAAGACTGATCGTTACCACTGCATCGGCCGGAAAATCGGCACCGATTTTTCGAAAGCACGATGCAGCAAATTGAATGGCTCTCATGCGGGATGGCCTTGAGCGGCGTCCTCGCGCCAAGGAGGCTTTGAAATGACCAGAACTGAAAACATCACCATGACCAATGGCGAATTCGCTCATCTCGGCGAAGGCTCGGTCGCTTATCTCAGAAAGGTCTCGAGCGACGAATTGCTCGGCCGTTTCCCCAATCTCGGCGAAATCGCCCCCGGCATGGAACTGTGGGCGCTGTTTGCCGCCAATGGTCAGCCGATCCTGCTTTCCGATGCGCGTGACCGCGCTCTGGCCGGCGCCATGGAAAACGACCTGACCACCGTCGCCATTCACTGACAGCGATTCCGGCTGAAACGGAAAAGGGCCGCCCATGGCGGCCCTGTGGCGATATCATTCTCGAAATTCAGGCCGCGTGCGAAGCCTGGGTGTCCGACAAAAGCGCGTGGATAGCGGCGGCGTCGCGCGTACCCCTGATCTTGGCCACCGTGTCGGCATCGCGCAGCACCCGCGCGATGCGCGACAGTGCCTTGAGGTGGTCGGCGCCCGCCCCTTCCGGCGCCAATAGCAGAAACACGAGATCGACGGGCTGATCATCCAGCGATTCGAAATCGACAGGCGTCTCCAGCCGGGCGAAAACACCTGCGATGCGCTTCACGCCGGCCAGCTTGCCGTGCGGAATGGCGATGCCGTTGCCGACGCCGGTCGAACCCAGCCGCTCACGCTGCAGGATGGTGTCGAACACCTCCCGCTCCGGAATGCCGGAAATCGCCGCTGCCCGTTCGGACAGCAATTGCAGCAGCTGCTTCTTGGAGTTCGCCTTCAACGCCGGCAGTATCGCCGGAACGTTGATAAGATCGCTCAGATCCATGCTTGAAAATCCCTTGTTCGCCTGCCGTCACCAGTCCCCACCCCTCGTGCGGCCGGCTCTTATCCCAGTGCGACCGTGGTCGTCACGTCCGTGCGACCTTTGTCGTCACGCTTGCGCGACCTTGGTCGTCGACGGGTCGATCCAGCCGATATTTCCATCGGGTCGGCGATAGACGATGTTGAGATGGTCGGTTCCCGCATTGCGGAAGACAAAGACCGGGCTGTCCTTGGTGTCGAGCTCGATGACCGCCGACGCCACCGACATGGTCTTCAGCGTCATGGTTGATTCGGCGACGATGGCCGGCGCGAAATTCTCCGGAATGTCCTCGTCGTCATCGGCAAGCGGCGCCATCACCGTGTAGGCTATGTCGGTCGGCTGGCCGTTGGCGGCGCCCGAATTGTGCGATTTCAGCCGGCGCTTGTAGCGCCTCAGGCGGGTTTCCAGACGATCCGCCGCGGCCTCGAAGGCCAATGTCGGATCCTGGGCATCGCCGGTGGCCTGCAGCGAAGCGCCGGAATCCAGCCGGATCATGCAGTCCGCCGAATAGCGCGAGCCCGATTTGATGACCGTGACATGTCCGGCAAAGCCGCGATCGAAATATTTGCCGATCGCTTCGCCGACGCGATCATTGATGCGTGTCCGAAACGCATCGCCGATGTCCATGTGTTTTCCCGATATGCGCAGATTCATCTGAAAACTGACCTTCCTGCTCAGGCTTCAAACTGGCCCGAGTTTATACTCGTGATCCGTGCGCACAAGCTTTGCGGCGTCACTTGCGCCGATTTTAAATCCAAACTTTCCGGTTGATCACAAGCCGCCCTTTGACCGTCCCGAGGCCAACGTCGTGACGGACCATCCGCATGCGGGCATCTAGCCCGTCTCATGCGGGCGGGCTTCTAGCCACTTCACCGCGGCTTGTCAATGAAGTGCCGGCCTGTGGAAAATCGACCCGCTCAGCGCCCGGCGCTGGCCATCGCCCGTTTCTCGCGTCGGCGCTGCACCGAAGAGGGGATATTCATGCCTTCCCGGTACTTGGCGACCGTACGCCTTGCAATGTCGACGCCACTTTCACGCAACATGTCGACGATTGCGTCGTCGGAAAGCACGTCGACGGGTTTTTCCTCGTCGATCAACTGCTTGATGCGGTCACGCACGGCTTCCGAGGAATGCGCATCGCCGCCGCCCGAGGCGGCGATCGAGGCGGTGAAGAAATACCGGAGCTCGAACACGCCGCGCGGCGTCAGCATGTATTTGTTGGCTGTGACCCGGCTGACCGTCGATTCGTGCATGCCGATGGCGTCGGCCACCGTGCGCAGATTGAGCGGCTTCAGCTGCCGCACGCCATGGACGAGGAAGGCATCCTGCTGGCGAACGATTTCCGAGGCGACCTTGAGGATGGTCTTTGCCCGCTGGTCGAGGCTGCGCGTCAGCCAGTTTGCATTCTGCAGGCATTCGGCCAGAAAATCCTTTTCCGCCTGGTTCTTGGCCTGCGGTGAGACCTGGGCGAAATAGATATGGTCGACCAAAACCCGCGGCAGCGTTTCGGCATTGAGCTCGACCGTCCAGCTGCCGTCATTGGCCGCGCGCACCTCGACATCGGCGACGATCGCGTCGCTGGCGCCGCCCGAAAACGCCATGCCCGGCCGGGGATCGAGCGCCCGGATCTCCGCCAGCATGTCGAGCAGATCCTCCTCGTCGACACCGCAGATCCGTTTCAATGCGTGAAAATCACGCCGTGCCAGGAGTTCGAGATTGGCGACCAGCGCCTTCATCGCCGGATCGAGCCGGTTGCGCACCGCAAGTTGCAGCGACAGGCATTCGGCTAGGTCGCGGGCAAACAGGCCGGCCGGCTCGAAGGTCTGACACACCGCCAGCACCTTCGCGACGGCGGCGGCATCCGCACCGAGACGAACGGCGATCTCGGCCAGGTCGGCACGCAGATAGCCGCTCTCGTCAAGGCCGTCGGCGAGTTCGGCGGCGATCAGCCGTGCAGCCGGATCGGCGAAGGCTAGCGCCACCTGTTCACCGACATGGTCGCGCAGCGTGATCGCAGCAGTCGCCATATCGCCCGCATCAAACCACTCGGATGAGGAACCCGCGCCATTGCCCGAAGCCGACTTCCATTGTGCCGTCAGGTCGGGACCGAGCCGCTCGCTGGTGCCCGGGTCGTCGGGAAACAGGTTTTCCAGCGACGTGTCGAGCTTGTCCGAGATCGCCTCGGCGCTCCACTGCGTCTCGTTTTCGAACCAGTCGCCTTCGGCGGTGGCTTGCGGCTCCGCCTCGATCTTCTGCGCCTGGTCGCTGGCGGCATCGTCCTGCGGCTCGGCGCGTTCCAGCAGCGGATTGCGCTCGATTTCCTCGTCGATGAAATGCTCAAGCTCGACATGGGTGAACTGCAGCAGCCGAATCGACTGCATCAGCTGCGGCGTCATCACCAGCGACTGCGATTGTCGTAGCTGTAGTTTGGCCGCCAACGCCATGGTTCGGTTTCAAACGCCTCGTCTACGCATCCCGACTTCCGGGCAAGAATTTTGCAGCCGGCCATAAAAACTGGCCCGGCTTTTGCTTGTCAAGGCAATTGGTAGCAAAACGCGCTTACCGGAGCGTTATCCCGGAGCAAAATCGAGAAAAAAGCGCCGCGCGAACCGCACGTGTCAGGAAACAAATTTCACGCTCAGAGCAATTCCAGGAAAAGTGTGAAACGGTTTTCCCGGAAAAGCGCATAGCGCTTTCCCTTGGGAATTGCGTCAAGACGAAAAGACGGAGCGGATTGGCGTTTTCCGTGAAACGACGAACCGTTCAGAGCGTAAAACCCTCGCCGAGGTAAAGTCGCCGCACATCCGGGTTTGCCACCACTTCGTCGGCCCTGCCATGGGTCAGCACCTGGCCGGCATGGATGATGTAGGCGCGGTCGATCAGGCCGAGCGTTTCGCGCACATTATGATCTGTGATGAGGACGCCGATGCCGCGCGCTGTCAGGTGGCGCACCAGTTGCTGGATATCGGCGACAGCGATCGGATCGATGCCGGCGAAAGGCTCGTCGAGCAGCATGTAGGCCGGACGCGTCGCCAGCGCTCGCGCGATTTCCAGGCGTCGCCGCTCGCCGCCCGAAAGCGACATGGATGGCGCCTTGCGCAGATGGCTGATGTGGAATTCCTCGAGCAGTTCGTCGAGATTGCGCTCGCGCACCTTGCGGTCCTTTTCGACCACTTCCAGCACCGCGCGGATATTCTGCTCGACATTGAGCCCACGGAAAATCGACGCTTCCTGCGGCAGATAGCCGATGCCGAGGCGTGCGCGACGGTACATCGGCATCGACGTGACGTCGAAGCCGTCGATCTCGATCGTGCCTTCATCCACCGGCACGAGGCCGGTAACCATGTAGAAACAGGTCGTCTTGCCGGCGCCGTTGGGGCCGAGCAGTCCAACGGCCTCGCCGGCGCGCACGCCGATGGTGACGCCGCTGACGACCTTGCGGCCCTTGTAGCTCTTGGTCAGCCCCTTGGCGATCAGGGTTCCCTTGAACTTTCCCGCATCGACGGTCACCGTGGCCGGCGCCGAAAGCTTGCCGGCGGCCCGTCCCGGAAGACGCGCCGTCAACGACGACAGGCTGGCCATCAGGGGTTCGTCGCTCCCGATTTCGGCGGCGGCGTGATCGACATCTGGACGCGTTGCCCAGCACATGGATCCACCTGAGCCAGTCCGCTTTTCATCTGCACCGTAAGCTTGCAGCCCACCAGAACATTGTCGTTTTGCGACAGAACGACCTTTTTGCCCGAAAGCACCAGCACCTGGCTCTTCATATCGAAGCTGCCTTGATCGCCGGTCGCGACCTGCGCATCCGACTTGATGTAAACCTTGTCGGAGATCTCCAGGTGATCGATGTTGGCCGAGCCCGTCATCGCCGCACCCGCGGCCTCCGTGCCCTTGGCAGCGGCGTTGGGGTCCTTGACGTAGTAGACCGTCATCTTGCCGGCCTTCATCAATGTCGGCCCCTGGACGACGCTGACATTGCCCGTGAAGATGGCGACACTGTCGGCCTGGCGGACTTCCAGCTTGTCGCTCTCGATCTGGATCGGCTTGTCG
Organism: Mesorhizobium sp. M0715; assembly: GCF_040320355.1. NCBI lineage: Bacteria > Pseudomonadati > Pseudomonadota > Alphaproteobacteria > Hyphomicrobiales > Phyllobacteriaceae > Mesorhizobium > Mesorhizobium sp. M0715. The sequence goes on from NZ_JAMYPL010000020.1 coordinate 59,940, forward strand.
CCGGACAGTTTGAGGCCTGATTGACTGGTCGTCTGCGCCCATGACGGCACGAGTCCGAGCAGCAGCAACGCTGAAGTTGCAGCCGCGAGCCGCGTCGAACTACTGAGCCGCATTGGTTTCTCCGCTGTTTCCCTGTGCCGCCTTCAAGGCGGCGGAATCGATGTTGACGCGCACTTTGTTCTCGAAAACCAGAACCTTGCCATTGTCCTGGACCGACATCGTATCCGCCGTGATCCGCGACCCGCCACGGCTGACATCGACGGGATCTCCCGTCTTCATAGTGCCTTTGCCCATGTCGAGGAAGACCGATTTGAACTTGGCCTGCATGCCGTCGGTCGTGGTGATCGTCACGTCGCTGGTCAGGTTCATCGTATTGCCGTCGCGATCGTAGGTGCCGTGCGAGGCCTTGACCGCCGCCACATTGTCGGGCGCGATCGGCACCTTGGCGTCGATGCCTTCCAACTCGATGATACCTTGCGTGCTGACATCCTGAATGGCACGCAGCGCCGTCATCGAATAAGGCTGCTTCTGCTTGGTGAAACCGTTGAGCTTGGGATTGGCCATCACCAGCTTGCCGTTGGAAAAGGCAGTGCCTTCCGCCTGAACCTTCACGGCGACGGGTGCGGCGAGATAGGAATAGACCGGGAAAGCGACCGCTATCAGTGCCGCGGCCACTGGCACGGCAAATTTGAGAACGCGCACGCGGCGCGAATGACGCTGTGCACGGTCGAAAGCATCGCCGCGCGTCCGACCGCCCGCCGGGGGAGCCAACACCGCCTCGGCGTTGGTTGGTTCAATAGGTCGCGCTAACATTCACTGCTTTCTTCTAACCCTGCCCGCCCTTGAGCACCGCCTATAGGTGGGACGCCGGCGCTTTCAAGCAAGCACAAGCCCACGAAAACTGCAAAAGTGTGACAACCGCCTTTGTACAGACGAAAACGAAGTCCGCACAACTGCGTGTTCTCCATAGCAGAAACAGACACGCGGCGTAAAATTTATCAGCGCCTGTCTCGCCGCCCGACCTCGCGGTGATTGCCCAAAAACGTGAGGGGAGATGTCGGATGCCCCGCCTAGCCAGCCTGGTCGATCGTGTATGCGGCGTTGCCGATCACGTCGGCGGGACGCTTTTGGCTTTAGATCCGGTCGGCGTCAGGCCGCCTTCCGCTGTATGAGACCAACAAGAACGGTGCGCATTCCCGAATACGATGGGCTGCCAATTTTCACTTCCCAATCAGTGTTGCGTTTCCGAGGGTGCTTCACATTACGCAACGCTTGGCGGAATGTGTTCGGGTCGACGCCTACAGTTCGAGCCATATCTTCGGCGGTTGTGTGTTTGGCGATCATGAAATCTCCTATGCCTTTTGCCTGTATATAGGGCGTTTGCGCAACTCGGCCAAAGGATTAGCCGTTTGCGCAAACTTCAGACTGAGACAATGCCGGAAAGAGAACTGCTTCCCGATGAGAGGATCATGGTCTAAAAGCGTCCCCTTCCGCCGACTGAAAGGCTGACCATGGCACTGAGAGCCGACGACCTGATCGACCGCCGCCGTTTGCGGCGCAAGCTGACATTCTGGCGCGTTGTCGCCATAGGCATCGTGGCCCTTGGCGTGATTGCGCTTTCAACCTGGTTCTATGGCGGCGATTTCGGCGGCTCGACGGTCGACCATATTGCCAAGGTCAAGATCGAAGGCACGATCACCGAGGACGAGGAACTGATCAAGCGCCTGGAAACCATCCGTCTTTCATCGAAGGTGAAAGGGGTGATCCTGTCGATCGATTCGCCTGGCGGCACCACCGTTGGCGGTGAATCGATCTATGAAGAAGTGCGCAAGCTGGCCGCCGACAAGCCGGTGGTGGCGGAAGTCGGCACGCTCGCCGCATCGGCGGGCTATATGATCGCCAGTGCCGCCGATCACATCGTTGCCCGCAAGACCTCGATCGTCGGCTCGATCGGCGTGCTGATCCAGTATCCCGACGTCAGCGGCCTGATGGACAAGCTCGGCGTCAAGCTGGAGGAGGTGAAATCCTCGCCGCTGAAAGCCGCGCCCTCTCCCTTCAAGCCTACCAATGACGACGAGCGCGCCATGGTTCGCAAACTCATCCTCGACAGTTACAACTGGTTCGTCGACATCGTCGCCGAACGCCGCAAGATGACCCGCGAACAAGCGCTGATGCTTGCCGACGGCTCGATATTCACCGGGCGCCAGGGCGTTGCCAACGGGCTGATCGACGCTGTCGGCGGCGAGGCCGTAGCGGTCGACTGGCTGGCCACCAAGGGCGTCGATGCCAAGCTCAAGGTCGTCGAATGGAAGGATACCGAACGGCGCGGCGGCTTCCTGTTCTCGAAAGCGATGGCGCAAACCATCAGCAGTGCGCTCGGCCTGCCCGCCTACAGCGGCGACGTCATCCATGAACTCGGAGCCGACCGCTTGTTTCTTGACGGTCTCGTTTCCGTCTGGCACCCTTGATACGCCGTTTGGGGCAAGTGAAAAAAGCAAATAAAATCATCCTCATAATTTTGACCGCACTGCTTTCACGGGGACCCGTCTCATGATCAAGTCCGAACTTGTGCAGATTATTGCCACGCGCAATCCGCATCTTTTCCTGCGCGACGTCGAAAACATCGTCGGCGCCATCTTCGATGAAATCACCGATGCCCTTGCCGAAGGCAACCGGGTCGAGTTGCGTGGCTTCGGCGCTTTTTCGGTGAAAAATCGTCCCGCCCGCACCGGCCGCAATCCGCGCACCGGCGAATCCGTCGAGGTCGAGGAGAAATGGGTGCCGTTCTTCAAGACTGGTAAGGAACTGCGTGAAAGGCTGAACGGCGGCAAGTAGGCGCGACGTCAGCGCCTGACGGCCTTTCGGACAGGCCAGCTTCCGACGGAAAACATCATGTTCAATCGCTTCATGCTCATCGCGATCTTCGTGCCCCTGGCGATCATCCTGATCGCACTCGCCGTTGCCAACCGCGAACTGGTCGCCTTCACGCTGGATCCGTTCAACCCCGGCAATCCGAAGCTGACCCTGACTTTGCCGCTGTTCATCTTCCTGTTCCTGGCACTCGCCATCGGCATGATCGTCGGCAGCCTGGCAACCTGGGTCAAGCAGGGCCGCTATCGCAAGCTGGCGCGCCAGCGCGGCGTCGAGGCCGAGAACCTGCGCCAGGCGGTCAGCCGTGCGCCGGCGGTACCGCAAAGCCCGGCCCAGGGATCGGCCCAAGGGTCCGCCCAAGGATCGGCATTGCCGAAGCCGACCGCTTGAACCGCCCGCAGGCGGCTTTGTCCCTACGGAGTTTTTCATGCTGACCATTTCGGCCGCAGAGGTCGACCATGCGCTGACCTTTCCCGGATTGGTCGAGACGCTGCGCACGGCGTTTCGCGACGGTGCGGTGCAGCCGGTCAGGCACCATCATACGATCGAGCGGCCAGATGGTGCCGCCTCCACACTGCTTTTGATGCCGGCCTGGACCGATCTCAACGCGGCGGGCACATCGGCCGGCAGTCACGTCGGCGTCAAGATCGTCACCGTGTCCCCCGACAACAATGCCATCGGCAAGCCGGCGGTGATGGGGCTCTATCTCCTGCTCAATGGCGCCACCGGCGAACCCGAGGCCTTGATCGACGGCCAGCGGCTGACACAGTGGCGCACCGCCTGCGCTTCGGCGCTCGCGGCCTCCTATCTCGCCCGCGACGATGCCTCGCGGCTGCTGGTGGTCGGCGCCGGCGCGCTGTCGCCCTTCCTCGCCAAGGCGCACTCGGCCGTACGGCCGATCAAGACCATCCGCATCTGGAACCGCACTCCGGCCAATGCCGAGAAAGTCGCCGCCGACCTGCGCGCCGAGGGTTTTGCAGCCAGCGCGGCGAGCGATCTCGATGCCGAGCTTGGGCAGGCCGACATCGTCTCCTCGGCGACGATCACCACCACGCCGTTGATCAAGGGTGCGCTGTTGCAGCCGGGAACCCATGTCGACCTGGTCGGAGGCTTTACGCCGACGATGCGCGAGAGCGATGACGACGCGATCAGGCTTGCCCGCGTCTATGTCGACACCCGCGCCGGCGCCACCAAGGAAGCCGGCGACATCGTCCAGCCGCTGGCCTCCGGCGTGCTGAAGCCGGAAACCATTGTCGCCGATCTGCACGAATTGGCGCGCGGGCAGAAGAAGGGTCGCGAGAGCGCCGGTGAGATCACGCTGTTCAAGTCGGTCGGCGCGGCGCTCGAGGATCTTGCCGCCGGCATTGCCGTCTACAAGGCGCTCACGGCCTAGTTGCCGTTGCGCCCATCTCGGCGCCCATCGCCTCGGCTATAACACGAAAATCTTGATCCCCGATTTCGAAAAGGCCAAAGCGAAGCTGATAACCCCAGTTCGACTTGCCGACGGTGAATTCGAGCTTGTTGAGCAGCGGCTTGATCCGCGCTTCCTCGGCCTTGGCCCACGCCACATCGCGACGGAACGGCGTGAAGCCAGCGCCCATATCGCCCTGATAGGGCTCGCCTTCCCGCACCGTGCCGATCGCCGTGAAGGCCTGCAGGCCATCTTTCTCGCCCAAAACAGTGTTCGGCGAGTAGTAGACGATGCCATCGCCTGGCTTGACGCGACGCAGCGGTGCCGCCTTGCCGTGGTTGACCTGCATGAAGCCGGCTGCGCGGCCCCGCCGGACATGTTCGGCCGACGCCACGGCGATCCAATACGCGCTCATTTATGGTTACCATTGGCCTGTTCGCCATCGGACAGCCAGTAGACGCGCAGGCGATGATTGTCGGGATCGAGCGCGACAAAAGTACGGCCGAAATCCATGTCGGTCGGCGTCTGCAGGATATTCAGCCCGCGCCCGGACCAGTCGGCATGGGCGGCATCGACCGCATCGGGCGTATCCAGCGCAAACACGATTTCGGCGCCACCGCCTGATGCGGCGGCTGCCGGCTCCGCCGTATGGCGCGACCAGAGGCCGAGCTTGAAGCCGGCATCGAGCACGAACAGCACGAAGGTCGGCGAACTTTCGACCGGCTGACGGCCGAGCAGCGCGCTGTAGAAGGCGCCGCTCTGCTGCGGCTGGTCGACATAGAGGATGACGAAATTCGGGGTGGCCATATCTGCTCTCCAAGGTTCGGTGCTTCGACTTGGCGACCATAAGATGGTCTACTGTCAGATTATGGCAGCAGTCATCTCGAACCACGCGGCGTGTCGAGCGTTGCCCGCCATTCCTTGAGCAGCGCCTGGCGACGACGCGGATAGCGCGTGTCTGTTGCATGGAGTTCGGTGATGCGATCGGTGCGAAAATGCCGGAAATCGTGCCGCATCTCGCACCACGCCACCACCACCCGCACCTTGTCGAAGAAGCCCAGCGCAAATGGCCAGACGACACGCTCGGACGCAGCGCCGCCCGCGTCGCGGTAAAGAAAGCCGAGCTTGCGCTCGTTGCGGATGGCCTGCCGTACGAGGCCAAGGTCGATGGTCTCGATGGCCATGGCGGGAGGGCCGACCAGCAGTGTGCTCGCGTCGAGATCCTCGCGCAGATCGTCCGGCAGGACAGCCGCGATCTTGGCCAACGCGTTGGCAGCGGCGGCCGAAAGACGCTGGTCCGGCTGCTTGGCGACCCAGCGCGAGCCGAGCACGATGGCTTCGATCTCCTCGTCGCTGAACATCAGCGGCGGCAGCATGAAGCCGGGCTTGAGCACATAACCGACACCCGCCTCGCCCTCGATCGGCGCGCCCTGGCCCTGCAGCGTGGCGATGTCGCGGTAGAGCGTGCGGATCGAAATCCCGAGTTCATCGGCCAGCGCTTGCCCGCTCACCGGCCGGCGATGCCGGCGCAGGCACTGGATCAGGTCGAGCAGGCGTTCGGAGCGGGACATCCGGTAGATTTGCCTGTTTCTTTGACATTGGTCCATCGCGGCCAACCTGAACCGGAGAGGCCGACCTGTCGGACTTGGTTGCGAAGCCGGTTGCCCTATGTCAAAAGCGGCCACCCCGTTCGGAGTTGCCCCCGCTTGAAGTCTTTTCGCGACAAACGCCGCGACAACCGTCCACATCCATCCGCGAAGGGTGCGGCGGACGTGTCACGTCCGCGTCCCGGCCAGGCTCCCGCCAGACCGGAAGCGCCACCGCGCGAGCGCCATGAGGCGAAGACGGAAAGTCGTTCCGAACCGAACTCGGCGCCGCGCATCCTGGCCCGCCGCGAAGGCGCTCTGCCCGCCGAACATCTTCCCGTGATCCTGGAAGTGGCGCCCAATGCCGATTATGCGCTCCTCGACAGCGGCACCGGCCAAAAGCTCGAACAATATGGCCCCTACCGTATCGTACGGCCCGAGGGCCAGGCGATCTGGCAAAAGGCCTTGCCGGCAAAGGAATGGGAGCGCGCCGACGCCGTCTTCACCGGCGACACCGACGAGGAGGGTATCGGCCGCTGGCGTTTTCCCAAGCTGCCACTCGGCGAGACCTGGCCGATGAAGCATGACGGCATCGACTATCTCGGCCGTTTCACCTCGTTTCGTCATGTCGGCGTCTTTCCCGAGCAGGCCTCCCATTGGGATCACATGGCCGGGCTGATCGCGGCGGCGAAGCGGCCGGTCAAGGTGCTGAACCTGTTCGGCTATACCGGTCTCGCCTCATTGGTGGCGGCTCGCGCCGGCGCCGAGGTCACCCATGTCGATGCCTCGAAGAAGGCAATTGGCTGGGCCCGTGAAAACCAGGAGATGGCCGGCCTCGGCAGCAAGCCGATCCGCTGGATCGTCGACGACGCGGTCAAATTCGCCGAGCGCGAGGAGCGTCGCGGCAGCCGCTACGACATCATCCTGTTCGACCCGCCGGCCTATGGCCGTGGCCCCAAGGGCGAGGTCTGGCAATTGTTCGAGGACCTGCCTGATTTGACCGAACTTTGCCGGGCGATCCTGACGCCGAAGCCGCTTGCCGTGGTGCTGACCGCCTATTCCATCCGCGCCTCCTTCTTCGCCATCCACGCCTTGATGCGCGATACGTTTGCCGGCATGGGCGGCAAGATGGAATCGGGTGAGCTGATCATCCGTGAAAAGTCCGCCGGCCGGGCGCTCTCGACCTCATTGTTTTCGCGTTGGGTGGCTGAATGAACGAGCGGCATGCAGGCGCACCTGGCCAGGTGAAGGAGGTCACCAGCCTCGCCAATCCGCTGGTCAAGGACATCAAGGCGCTCGCTCAGAAGAAGTTCCGCGACCAGCAGAACGCCTTCATGGCCGAGGGGCTGAAGCTGGTCATCGATGCGCTCGATCTCGGCTGGCAGATCAGGACATTGGTTTTCGCCAAAGCCGGGCGCGGCAATGCGGCGGTGGAGAAGGTGGCCGCACGCACCGTTGCCGCAGGCGGCATGGTGCTAGAAGTGTCGGAAAAGGTGCTGGTCGCCATCACCCGCCGCGACAATCCGCAAATGGTGGTGGGCGTCTTTTCGCAGAAATTCCTCGCCTTGAAGGATGTGCGCGCCGACAATGGCGACGTCTGGGTGGCACTCGATCGGGTACGCGATCCCGGCAATCTCGGCACCGTCATCCGCACCGTCGATGCCGTCGGCGCCAAAGGCGTCATTCTGGTCGGCGATACCACTGATCCATTCTCCGTGGAGACGGTGCGCGCCACCATGGGTTCGATCTTTGCCGTGCCGGTAGCCAAGGCGACAACCGAGGCTTTCCTTGCCTGGCGGGGCGGCTTCTCAGGCCTCGTCGCCGGAACCCACCTGAAAGGCGCCGTCGACTACCGCTCGGTCGATTTTTCCCGCGGGCCCGTGCTGCTGATGATGGGCAACGAGCAGCAGGGGCTGCCCGAAAGCCTGGCTGCGAGCTGCGACAGGCTGCTCAGGATTCCGCAAGCGGGCCGTGCCGATTCGCTCAATCTGGCCGTCGCCACCGGCATCATGCTGTTCGAGATCCGGCGCGGCGCGCTGAAGCTCGAGCCAATCCTGGACCAGCAATGAAGGTTGCCTGCCCGTGAGATCATGGTCTCCCTACGCACTGCTCGTCGTCGCGGCCATCGCGCTCGACCAGTGGATAAAGTACCTGGTCGAGGCCGGTCTGCCTTTTCAGGAAAAGGTTGATCTGTTGCCCTTCCTGGCGCTGTTTCGCACCTACAATACCGGCATCGCCTTCTCGATGTTCTCATCCTTCGGCGACACCGGGCTGATCGTCATTTCGCTCGCCGTCGTTGCCTTCGTGCTGTTCCTGGCGACGCGGATCGCGCCGTCCCAGATCCTTGCCCGCACCGGCTTTGCGCTGATCGTCGGCGGCGCGCTCGGCAACCTGATCGACCGCGCCGTCTACGGCCACGTCATCGACTACATCCTGTTCCACACGACGGTCTGGTCGTTCGCCGTCTTCAACCTTGCCGACGCCTTCATCTCGGTGGGCGCGGCACTGGTCGTCTTCGACGAGCTGTTCGGCTGGCGGCGCGAGCCCGGACCGTCCAACGCCAAGCCTTCCAAAGCCATGCCTTCCAAGGCCAAGTCTTCGAAGGCCAAGTCTTCGAAGGATTGACCCCGTGCCGCCATCGCCGCACAGTTCATGTCGCCAAACACGATCGCGGAGAAAGACATGTCCGAAACCTTCAAAGCCATCCTCGTTTCGCGTGACGCCGAGAAAAAGCAGTCGGTAACCGTGACCGATCTCACCGACGCCGACCTGATGGAAGGCGATGTCACCATCGCGGTCGAGGCAACGACGGTGAACTACAAGGATGGCCTGGCGATCACAGGCAAGGCGCCGGTGATCCGCCGCTGGCCGCTGGTGCCGGGCATCGATTTCGCCGGCACCGTCATCTCGTCTTCCCATCCCGACTGGCGCGCCGGTGACAAAGCCATCCTGAACGGCTGGGGCGTCGGCGAAACCCATTTTGGCGCCTATGCTGGCCGCGCCCGTGTCAAAGGCGACTGGCTGGTGCCGCTGCCGCAGGGCATCAGCCCGCATGACGCGATGGCCGTCGGCACCGCAGGCTATACCGCCATGCTCTGCGTCATGGCCCTGGAGCGGCACGGCATCCTGCCCGATCGCGGCCCGGTGGTGGTGACGGGGGCGGCCGGCGGTGTCGGCTCGGTCGCGGTCTCGATCCTGTCCAGCCTCGGCTACCATGTCATTGCTTCCACCGGCCGCAATGCCGAAAGCCCCTATCTGATCGACCTTGGCGCCGCCGAAGTGATATCGCGCGACGAGCTTGCCCAGCCGGCCAAGCCGCTGGCCAAGGAGCGCTGGGCCGGCGGCATCGACGCAGTTGGCAGCCACACGCTGGCCAATGTGCTCTCGATGACCTCCTATGGCGGCGCGGTCGCCGCCTGCGGCCTGGCCGGCGGCATGGACCTGCCGACCAGCGTCGCGCCCTTCATCCTGCGCGGCGTCTCATTGCTCGGCATCGATTCAGTGATGGCGCCGAAAGCAGTCCGCCTCGAGGCATGGCGCCGCATCGGCACCGACCTCGATCTTCAGAAGCTCGCCAGCCTGTCCAGCACCATCGGGTTCGACGGCATCGTCGATGCCGCGCGCGACATCGTCGACGGCAAGATCCGCGGCCGCGTCGTCGTGGATATGTGACTCCGCCCAACTGCCGGAAGGGATGGAATCGCCAGATCTGCGGCAAACCCGCCGCGCCTCGGCAAAAAGCGCTCATCCGCTAAAATTCGAACGATCCGCCGCAATTTTCCATAATCTCTGTCTGGCAAGGATTTCGCATGATCGCGGAATCCGGCAGCCAACAGGCGGACACTGGCGACGACGTCGATGCGGTGCTCCCGCCGCTGGTGCCCGAGCCGGAATTCTCCAGGCGCGAAAGCCTGCCCTTTCTGACATTCGTCGCCATCGTGGTGGTGGCCGGGCTGGCGCATCTGACCGGGGCACCAATCTTCATTAGCGTCGCATTGCTGGCAACCGGTCTTGCCGGTCTTGCCCTGCATCTGCGCGCCAGGCGGAGCGAACATCGCACCTCTGCCCTTCTTGACGAAACCACTGCCCGCAGCCGCGCCGAGATCGAGACGCTGGCCGACCGCATGTGGGAGATGCAGGAGAGCGATGAGCGCTTTCGCGGCCTGATCGACGCGCTTGGCGATCTCGTCATCCATCGCGACCGCGATGGCTACATCGTCTATGCCAACAAGGTCTTCGCCGATCTCGTCGAGATCGACCAGCGCGACCTTGCCGGCAAGACCCTGGCAGAACTGGGCATCGAGGTCGGCATGGTTCCCGATGCCGCCTTTTCCGACCATGAGTGCCTGAGTTCCACCGATGTCTCTATCAGCACGCCGAGCGGGCAGCGCTGGTTCTCCTGGATCGAACTGTCGGTGCGCGACAAGGACAGCGGCGCGGTTTCGCACCGCGCCATCGCCCGCGACATCACCGCCCGCAAACGCGCCGAATCCTCGCTGATCACCGCACGCGAACGGGCCGAATATGCCAGCCAGGCCAAATCGCGCTTCCTCGCCACCGTCAGCCATGAAATCCGCACCCCGATGAACGGCATCATGGGGATGGCCAGGTTGCTGGCCGACACCAGCCTGTCGCCGGAGCAGCAAACCTATGTCGGCGCCGTCTCGACCTCGGCCAGCGCATTGCTTGCCCTGATCGAGGATCTTCTCGACTATTCCAAGATCGAAGCCGGGCGTTTCGACCCCGAGCCGCAGCCGATGTCGGTGCGCGAGATCGCCGACAACATCATCGAATTGCTGGCAGCGCGGGCTTTCGCCAAGGATATCGGGCTGGGTTGCCATGTCGAACCCGACGTGCCGCAATTGATCACCGCCGATCCGGGCAAGGTGAGGCAGGTGCTTCTCAACCTCATCGGCAACGCCATCAAGTTCACCGACAGCGGCGGCGTGCTGGTGAGCATAGCACGCGCACGCACCGAAACCAGCGACCGCATATGCTTCACCATCGCCGATACCGGTCCGGGCCTGCGTGATGCCGACCTGGAGCGCATTTTCGAGGAGTTCGAGCAGGCCGACGGCACGTCGACACGCACACATGGCGGGGCCGGCCTCGGCCTTGCCATCTCCAGACGCCTGGTGGCCGCCATGGGCGGCACGATCTCGGTATCCAGCCGGCTCGGCCAGGGATCCGAGTTCGTCTTCGAAATCCCTGCGATAGCGGCCACCGAAGCGCCGCAGGGCCACCAGAATGCTCTCTCGGGCAGACGCGCGGTGATCCTGTCGAAGAACGCCGTCGAGGCCGACGCCATCGCCCGCACCATCCGCGCCAATGGCGGCGCGGTCGACATCGCCACCACTGCCGCACAGGCCGCGCCTTTCGCCGCCGGCTGCGATGCGATCCTGGTCGATGCAGCGATGGAAGAAGGCGACGGAAGGCTGCTCAAGCGCCTGCGCCAAAGCGGTTTCTCCGACTGTGAGGCGATCACGCTGATCGCGCCGACCGATCGCGGCATGCTTGGCGAGTTCCGAGCCAGCGGCTACGCAACCTTCCTGGCCAGACCGGTGCGTGGCGGAACACTTCTGCGTGTGCTGTTGAGCAGCCATGCTCCGAGCCTCGGCCCGCCGCAGCCGGAAAGGCGCGGCGCGCCGACGCTGCGCGCCATCGGCAACCGCCAGCGCGGCCTGTCGGTGCTGATCGCCGAGGACAATGACATCAACGCCATGCTGGCCCGCGCCACGCTGCTGAAGGCCGGGCATCGCGTCAAGGTGGTCGGCAACGGCAAGGCCGCCGTCGAGGCTGTCACCGGCGCCGCGCACAAGGACCGCTTCGACGTGGTCTTGATGGATCTCCACATGCCGGTCATGGACGGGCTGGACGCGATTGCCGCCATCCGCCGCCATGAGGAAGAAAGTGCCGTGCGGCCGGTGCCGATCATGGTGCTGTCGGCCGACAGCCAGGAAAAGACCCGTCATGCGGTGTTGGCCCATGGCGCCAGCGGCTTTGTCACCAAGCCGCTCGACCCCGAGGCGCTGGTCAATGCCGTCGAGGGGCAGGTCGTCGCGGCCTGAGCTTTCCACCGCCATTCGGCACGGGCGATCACTTAAACGTAGCCGGTTGATCGTATTCGCCAGCCGACGAAGTATTGCCCATGACGTCGTATCACGGTACTGTCACAATCCTGTTGCACCTACACCGTATCCCCGTGCCAAGAGGGATGGCTCGAAGGAGAATCACTCGTGCATACAGTTATGCCGGAATGTGACACTCGGCCGAACGCCAGCAGCGCCTTGCTTGCCGGACGTAACGTCGATTCCGTCATAAAGGGCGCTGCGCTGGGCCGTATAGGCAATCTTGAAGTGCGGCTCGCTCGCAACGAGGCCGAGATCGCGGCCGCGCAGGAAGTGCGCTACCGGGTGTTCTACGACGAACTTGGCGCCAGGAAGGACCTGTTCCAGGCCCATGACCGCCGGGACGCCGATCGGTTCGATCCGCTCTGCGACCATCTGCTGGTTTTGGACACCACGCTTTCCGGTCCCGAACATCGCCGCATCGTCGGCACATATCGGCTGCTGCGGCAAGAAATCGCGGCCACGGCCGGTGGCTTCTATTCCGAAGGTGAATTCGAGCTGACCAAGCTCATCGCCCGCCACCCCGGCCAGCGCTTCCTTGAACTCGGCCGCTCCTGCGTGTTGCCGGAATACCGCTCGAAGCGCACCATCGAGGCGTTGTGGCAAGGCATCTGGGCTTACATCAACCATTACGAAATCGGTGTGATGACCGGCTGCGCGTCCTTTCACGGCACCGTGCCGGCGGCGCATGCCGAGGCGCTCACCTACCTAGCCCACCACTGCCGGACGAACTCGGCCTGGGACGTGCGCGCGGTGTCCGGGCGCTATTGCTCGATGGATCTGATGCCGATCGAGGCCGTCAATGCCAAGGCGGCGATCGCCGCGATGCCGCCTTTGGTCAAGGGCTATCTGCGCGTCGGTGCCCGCATCGGCGATGGTTGCGTCATCGATCGCGAATTCTCGACGGTCGATGTGTTCGTCGTGATGCCGGTCAAGGAGATCGGCGCACGCTACGTCAACTATTATGGCGGCGAAGCCCAGCGCTTCGCGGCGTGAGATTGAGTAGGCAGTAGGCAGTAGGCAGTAGGCAGTAGGCAGTAGTGATGACGCCACGATTAAGCTCCTGTGACTACTGATTATTCCCTATTCCCTATTCCCTATTCCCTATTCCCTATTCCCTATTCCCCATTCCCTATTCCCTATTCCCCATTCCCTATTCCCTATTCCCCATTCCCTATTCCCTCTCTTCACGGAATATCTTCCGGCCGCCTGCCGGGTCGGCTCTTGTAGGACGGAAACGACCAGCCGAATTTGAGCGCACCACCGCGCACGAGGAACGCCGCCGCAAAACCGGCGAGGTCCGAGGCGAGCGGCGGCAGTCCGGCAAGTTCGCCAAGCGTGTAAAGGCCGGCACCCGCAAGGGCCGCCGTAACGTAGATTTCGGGCCTGAGCAGCACCGATGGCTCGCCGGCGAGGAGATCACGCAGAATGCCGCCGAAAGTGGCGGTGAGCACGCCGGTGATGACGGAGACGACCGGCGAACCGGTAATCGCAAGCCCCTTGGCCGCGCCCATCACCGAAAAAGCGGCGAGCCCGACGGCGTCGAGCCAGAGCAGCCATTTCCAGCGCGATTCGACACGATGCGCGCTGAAGAAGACCAGCACCGCAACCGCGGCGCAGACCAGCACATAGCCGGAGTTGGCGACCCAGAAAACCGGCAGGTTGAGGATAACGTCGCGAAGCGTGCCACCGCCTATCCCGGTGACGCTGGCCAGGAACAGGAAGCCGATAATGTCGAGTTGCTTACGCGAAGCCGCCAGCGCCCCGGTCGCCGCGAAGACGGCGACACCGGCATAGTCAAGAAGCGCGATAGGGTTCATGAGGCCAAGGCAGTAGGGATTAGGGATTAGGCAGTATGAATAGCACGAAGCCGCGCGATTGATACGACTGCCCTAGTTTCCTACTGCCTACTGCCTATCCCCTGCCTCACGCATCTTTCTCAGCCTGTTCGTTCACCGGCCCCGGCTCAACCGGTGCTTCAGCGGCGACGAACTTTGGCCCGCCCTTGGCGACGCCCACCATGGCCGGGCGCAGCACGCGGTCGCCGATCGAATAGCCCGGCTGCACGACCTGGACCACGGTGTTGGCCGGGACATCCGGATTGGGCACTTCGAACATCGCCTGGTGGAAATTGGGATCGAACTTCTCGCCTTCAGGCGCGAGCTTCTTGACCCCATGCCGTTCCAGCGCCGACAGCATGGCGCGCTCGGTGAGGTCGACGCCTTCGATCAGCGCCTTGAAGCCGGCGTCACCCGATGCTTTGGCCTCGGCGGGAATCGCATCCAGCGCGCGGCGCAGATTGTCCGACACCGACAACATGTCGCGGGCGAAATTCGCGACCGCGTAGGTGCGCGCATCGTGCACATCGCGCGCCGTGCGGCGCCGCAGGTTTTCCATCTCGGCCGCCACGCGCAGCGCGCGGTCCTTCAGCTCTTCATTTTCCTTCAGCAGCCGCACAAGGGCTTCATAATCACCGTCGGTGCTGCCTTCCGTGCGCTCGGCTGTGGGCTCGGTCGCCTCGACTTCATCGGGCGCGCGTTCGTCTTTTGCCTGGTCGCTCATCGCCGTTTCCCGTCAATCTCGAATGATGTGGATTTTGTGCCCGATATCGATGTTTGGCGGCCAAAAATCAAGGGGTAAGCGACTATGGAAGCCGCCGGCCAAGGCGGGACAATGACAGGCAAGACATTTCGACTTTAATTCAAATTTTACCTTAACCGCCGGCTTTGCTTGCCACACAGGCATGATGGGGGAACCATTCTCTTGCTGCAGGAGTTTCGAAGCCGAGACAGGATTTTGAGATGATGACCCGCAACATGGGCGAAAAGGCAGAGGGGCTGGCCATCGAGATCAGGCGCCAGTTCGGCGCCGAGGCGGTGACCCGCTTTCTGCGCACCTTGCCGGCCTTCCGCACCGAAGCCGACATCCCCGACCGGCTCAGAGAACTGCTCGACCGCCTCGATGGGGCGGAGCGCGGTGACATCGGCTGGCGCCGGCCGTAACGCAACAATCGATCTTGGCAGCAAACCTCCTATCGGCAATAGCCGGGGAGAGCCGAACCATCTAAGGATAGATGGGTTGGTTCAAATGGAGGACGTAATGCGCAAGGTTTCGATTACCTCATCGCTGATGGCGCTTGTCGGCCTCGGCGCCATAACTTTGGCGGCCTTTCCGGCACAAGCAGACAATCTGCAGCTGCAATTGGGCAAACATGGCCCGCGGCTGAAGCTCATGGAAGATTGCGACCCCGCCTACGACGATTGCGAAGGTCCCCGTCGCGACGATCGGCGCGACCGGCGTCAACGAGGCTGCACGGAAGACCGGGCTCTCGACAAGGCAGAGCGAATGGGCATCCGCCGCGCAAGAATTGAGTCCATCGGCCGCCGGGAGATCACGGTCCGCGGCAGACAGGGTGGCGACCGCGTGCGCGTGACTTTTGGCACCGAGCGCGGCTGTCCTATCCTCGATCGCGAATAGCGGTCGACGTCATCAGCAGGTTGAGCTGGCGGTTGGCTGGCTCGACCGCCAAGCCACGCGACAATTACGCACAGTAATTTTGCGTGATGTTGCCTTGCGGCGGCGAGGCACCGCGCCTATGCTTCCTGATGAACATGATTTCCCCTGAGGCGGTGGCCAACAGCAAGCGCGCCTGGCTGAAGATTCTCGCCCGCTACAAGAAGCCCGACAGGCGGCGCAGCGCCGTCGAACTCGCCATCACCCTCATTCCATTCGCCATACTCTGGGGACTGTCCTCGGCGGCCTATGCCTATGGCCATTGGTGGGGACTGGTCCTCATCCTTCCCGCGGCCGGGTTTCTGGTGCGCATCTTCATGATCCAGCACGACTGCGGCCACGGCTCCTTCTTCGCCAATCGCTACGCCGACGACTGGATTGGCCGCGCGCTCGGCATCCTGACGCTGACGCCCTACGATTGCTGGCGGCGTGCCCACGCGACGCACCACGCCAGCGCCGGCAATCTTGACGAACGCGGCATGGGCGACATCCGGACGCTGACCGTTGCAGAATACCGGCAGATGTCGTGGCGAGGCCGCCTCGCCTACCGTCTCTATCGCCACCCGCTGGTGATGTTCGGGCTCGGTCCGATCTGGCTGTTCATCTTCGAGCAAAGGCTCCCCGTCGGCATGATGCGCGGCGGCCTGACCCCTTGGGTGTCGTCGATGACCACCAATCTTGGCATCGCGGTCGCGGCAGCCATCCTCATCTGGTTCGTCGGCCCAGGCGCTTTCCTGGTGGTCCACCTGCCGATCGTCATCCTCGCCGGTTCGGCCGGCATCTGGCTGTTCTACGTCCAGCACCAGTTCGAGGAAACGGAATGGGCGAAGGATGCCGACTGGGAATTCCAGCACGCTGCCCTGCACGGATCGTCCTATTACGATCTACCGCCGGTGCTGAACTGGCTCACCGGGAACATCGGTGTCCATCACGTCCATCATCTCTCCGCCAAGGTGCCGTGCTACCGGTTGCAGGAAGTGCTGCGGGATTATCCCGAGTTGCGCGACATCGGCCGTGTCACGCTGCTCGAAAGCTTGCGCTGCGTCAAATTGGCATTGTGGGACGAAAACCGCCGCAAGCTGGTGTCGTTCCGCGAGGCACGGGCGGCGGCTTAAGCAATTCCAGGAGAAGTTTGAACGGTTTCCCAGGGAAAGCGCGTAACGTTTTCCCTGGGCAATTGCGTCATAACAAAAGGACCGCCGCGCTATGGGCGCCGCGGCCTGGAGCTCCGATCAGGCAGCCCTGATCATGTCGGCGGCCTTTTCGGCGATCATGATGGTTGGGGCATTGGTGTTGCCACCAATCAGTGTCGGCATCACCGAGGCGTCCACGACACGCAAGGCTTCAAGCCCGCGCACCTTGAGTTGCGGATCGACCACCGCCATCTCGTCGACCCCCATCCGACAGGAGCCGACCGGGTGATAGACCGTGTCGGCGCGGGTACGGATATGGGTCATCAGATCGGCATCGCTCGGCTCGCCGGCGATGTGCATTTCCTTGTGCCGGTAGCGCGTCAGCGCCGGCGAAGCCAGCACCTGCCGGGTGATCCTCACGCCTTTCAGCAGCAGTTCCGCATCGCGCTGGTCGCCGAGAAAGCGCGGATCGATGCGTGGCGCGGCAAATGGATCGGCGCTGGCCAGCCCAACCTCGCCACGTGAGTGCGGCCGCAATATGCAGACATGACAGGAAAAACCGAAGCCGTAGTGCAGCGTGCGCGCATGGTTTTCGACCAGGCCGATGACGAATTGCAGCTGCAGGTCAGGGCGTTCAAGCGCCGGGTCGGATTTGACGAAAGCGCCGCTCTCGGCCGCCGGCGAGGCGATCAGCCCGGTTCCATCCCGGCGCCACTGCGCGATGTGCCTGAGGAAACCCAACGCGCCGCGCGGGCTCATGCCAAGCATATCGGTGTCCTTCGATCTCCAGCCGACGATGAAATCGAGGTGATCCTGCAGGTTCTTGCCGACGCCCGGCAATTCGTGGACGACGGGAATGCCATGCACGGCAAGTTCGGCCGCCGGGCCGATACCCGATAGCAACAGAAGCTGCGGCGAACCGAAGGCACCGCCACAGAGGATCACCTCGCGCGACGCCTGTGCCACTGTCTCGCCTTTGCGTGTCCGGTAGCGGATGCCGGTGGCGCGCTTGCCGTCAAGGACGATGCCTGTGGCGTGCGCCCGCGTGACCACGGTCAGATTGGTCCGCTGCATCACCGGATGGAGATAGGCGGCGGCAGTCGAACAGCGCTCGCCATTACGGGCGCCACCGGCAAACTGGGTCACCTGGAAATAGCCGGCGCCCTCTTGTTCCGGTCCGTTGAAATCGTCCGAGGCGCGAATCTGGTTTTCGCCACAAGCCTCTATGAAGGCCTTGGCGATCGGCCTCGGCGAGCGCTGGTTCGACACTTTCAGCGGGCCGTCCCCGCCATGCAACGCATCAGTGCCGCGCTCATTGCCCTCGGCGCGCCGGAAATAGGGCAGCACCTCATCCCACGACCAGCCCTCGCAGCCTAGATTTGCCCATTCGTCATAGTCGCTGCGATGGCCCCTGACATAGAGCATTGCATTGATTGCGCTGGAGCCGCCCAGCGCCTTGCCGCGCGGCTGGTAGCCCTTGCGGCCGCCAAGACCTTGCTGCGGCACGGTCTCGAAGGCCCAGTTGTTGATTCTGGGCCGGCCGGAAAGCATGCTGATAATGCCAGCAGGAGCGCGGATCAGCATATCCCTGCCCTCGCCGCCAGCTTCGATCAGGCAGACCGTTTTCGATGGATCTTCCGAAAGCCGCGCGGCAAGCGCACAGCCGGCGGACCCACCGCCGGCTATGACATAGTCGTAACGCATGAAGACCCCTCCCCGATCGTCCACGGATTTCCATCCGGATGATCAAGAAAAGGCCTGAACACGACTGATGTAAAGACGCGCGGAATTACCGCAACGTCAGCTGCTGCGAACGCGCCGCCAGGAGTATTTCGGGCCTTTTGGTTCCGGCACGGCGGCTGGCTGGTAGTAGAGCCCCAATCCGCCGGTACGGTCCTCCTCCAGGCGCTTCAACAGCACCGGATTGGAAATCTCGAACTCGTCGAAGCCCAGCCGCAGCATATGCGGCAGCTGGTCCACCAGCACCTGGCCCGTGGCGCGAACGGCACCTTCGAAATGGTAGCGGCCGCGCAGCAGTTCTCCCTTGGAGAACGAGCGGCCGTCGCTGAAGGCCGGGAAGGCCAATGCCACCAGCGACAGCTGGTCGAGCAGGTCGGCAATCTTCTCGAGCTGATCACCCGGCTGCAGCACGACGCCGAGCCGTTCCTTGGCCGAGCGGCGTACCTCCGGATCGAGATCGAGGAAGGCTTGCAACGGCAGGATGAAGCGGCCGTTGCCGGACAGCGCATCGGCGCTTTCGGCATGCGTCCACTCATCCTCGTGAAAACCCGCAGTGGTCCAGAGTCGGGTCTCCGGTGTCGTCGGTCCAGTCATAAAGATTCCTAAAGCCCCAAGATCCAGGTCCGCTGAAAGTCCATCCCACGCAAAGCCGGCGGTCTCCGGACGAAGGTCGCCGTTTGCAGGCCGGCTGAATTTCAGCATACCCTATAGTGATGCGTCGGTCAGCGACTTCTCCAGCCCCGACAGGTGAATGCCGCACTCGGTCTTGGCATGACCGGCCCAGCGGCCGCTGCGCGCGTCCTCGCCCGGCTGCACCGGCTGCGTGCACGGGAAGCAGCCGATCGACAGATAGCCATAGGCGACCAGTGGATTTTCGCGCAGCGCATGCGCGCGCATATAGTCGGCCTGGTCCGATGTCGTCCAATGCGCCAGCGGATTGATGCGGATGCGTGGACCGACCGCCTCGAACACCGGCAGCGCTGCCCGCGTCGCGGCCTGGAAACGCTTGCGGCCGGTGAGCCAGGCTCGAAATGGCGCGACACCGCGCGCCAGCGGCTCCACCTTGCGCACGTCGCAGCAGGCGTCGGTGTTGCTCTGATGCAGATTGCCCGTCGGATCGATCCGTTCGAGTGCTGCTTCCTCGGGTTTGATCACCCTTATGTTGGTCAGCCCGAAATCGGCGGCGAGCGCGTCGCGATAGCCGAGCGTCTCCTCGAAATGCTTGCCGGTGTCGAGGAAGATGACCGGCAGTGTCCGGTCGATCTTGGCGATCATGTGCAGCAGCACAGCCGAATCCGCGCCGAACGACGACACCGCAGCGATCTCGTCAAGGAACAGTTCGCGGGCCGAGCGTTCGATGATCTCGAGCGGCTTCAGATGACCGTAGAGCGCATCGAGCCCCGCCGCTTTGGCGGCGATGCCGTCATCGACGTCTCCAATACGGTCAAGCGGCCTTGGCTTCGCCAGCATAGAGCGCCTCCTTGAACGGCGCGGGACCGACTCGGCGGTAGGCGTCGATGAATTTCTCTTGTGGGTCGAGCCGAAGGCCGAGATAGGTCTCGACGATCTGTTCGATGGCGTCGGTGATCTCTTCCGACGAGAAGCCGCGGCCGATGATCTCGCCGACCGAGGTGTTCTCGTCTGCCGAGCCGCCCAGCGTCACCTGATAGAGTTCGGAGCCCTTCTTCTCGACGCCGAGGATGCCGATGTGGCCGACATGGTGATGACCGCAGGCGTTGATGCAGCCGGAGATCTTCAGCTTCAGTTCGCCGATCTCGCGCTGCCGTTCCAGCGAGGCGAAGCGTTGCGAGATTTCCTGCGCGATCGGGATCGAGCGCGCCGTGGCCAGCGCGCAATAATCGAGGCCCGGGCAAGCGATGATGTCCGATATCAGGTTGGAGTTGGCTGTCGCCAGACCGATGCCGACCAGCGCATCATAGACCGCCTTGAGGTCGGCGCGGGCCACATGCGGCAGGATCAGGTTCTGCTCATGGCTGACACGCAGCTCGTCAAAGCCATATTTCTCGGCGATGTCGGCGATCGCTTCCATCTGGCTGTCCGAAGCGTCGCCGGGCACCTCGCCGATGCCCTTCAGCGAGATCGTCACCGCCGCATAGTCGGGATGGCGGTGCGTCACGACGTTCTGGTCGAGCCACTCCGAAAACCCCTTGGAATCGAGCCGCGCCAGCTTGACCGCCTGGTCGCCTTCCGGCCGCCCAGCGAGCACCGGTGGCGCGAAATAGGCCTCGATCGCGCGGATGTCGGCTTCCGGCAGCTTCAGCTCGGCGTCCTTCAACTCCAGCCACTCGGCCTCGACCTGACGGGTGATCTCCTCGACGCCGGTCTCATGGACGAGGATCTTGATGCGCGCCTTGTACTTGTTGTCCCGGCGGCCATAGAGGTTGTAAACGCGCAGGATCGCCGTGCAGTAAGACAAAAGATCGGCTTCCGGCAGGAAGTCGCGGATTTTCCGGGCAACCATCGGCGTGCGGCCCTGGCCGCCGCCGATATAGACGGCAAAACCGAGTTCGCCGGCGGCGTTCTTCTTCAGGTGCAGGCCGATGTCGTGGGTCTGAATGGCGGCGCGGTCGCGCTCGGCGCCCGTCACCGCGATCTTGAACTTGCGCGGCAGGAACGAGAATTCCGGATGCACCGACGACCACTGGCGCAGGATTTCCGCGTAGGGACGCGGATCG
The DNA here is from genome assembly GCF_040320355.1 of Mesorhizobium sp. M0715. NCBI lineage: Bacteria > Pseudomonadati > Pseudomonadota > Alphaproteobacteria > Hyphomicrobiales > Phyllobacteriaceae > Mesorhizobium > Mesorhizobium sp. M0715. The sequence continues at coordinate 81,018 of NZ_JAMYPL010000020.1, forward strand.
GCGACTTCGTCGGCGGCAGCGCCGGCGAAGTGGTCTGCGGTGACGTTGCGGATGCAATTGCCGCTGGTCTGGATGGCATGCATCTCAACGCTCGCGAGATCCGCCAGGATCGCCGGAATGTCAGACAGCGCCGGCCAGTTGAACTGGATGTTCTGGCGCGTGGTGAAATGGCCGTAGCCCTTGTCGTATTTGCGGGCGATGTGGCCAAGCATGCGCAACTGCTTGCCGTTCAGCGTGCCGTACGGCACCGCGATGCGCAGCATGTAAGCATGCAGTTGAAGATAGACGCCGTTCATCAGCCTCAATGGCCGGAACTGGTCCTCGGTGATCTCGCCGGCAAGACGACGCTGCACCTGGTCGCTGAACTCGGCAACGCGGGCCTGGACAAAATCGTGGTCGAACTCATCGTAACGGTACATGCTTGGTCTTTCAGGGCGCGTCCGCCCATGCCTGGTGTCTTGGTTATGCTGCCCGCGCAGCCTGCTTGCCGAGATCGTTGCGAATGGTCGGGCCGGCGGCGCGGATCTTCTCGCGCAGCCGCACCGGTTGGACGACGCCGTTGACGACTTCAGCGTCGATCAAATTGACGTCGACCACTTCGTTGGCGGCATAGGCCTTGGCGCCGGTCGCCTCGAGCCTGTCCTCGGCTGCCTTGTCATGGGCGAGGTCGGCATGGTCCACCGTCTCGGCCCAGCCGCCATCGGCGTACCAGACGGCAATACCGTCGGTGAGGCGGTTGGCGGTCAGTATCTTCATTGCTGAACTCCTTCGGCGACCGAACTGGACGCGCCTTCATGCCTGTGTGCCGCCAGCGGCTCGGACCGTTCAAAGTTGGCGCCGGCGACCGCATCGCCGATGATGGTCATGACCGGGCCGGAAAGATCGGCGCGCGTTTCCAGCGACGGCAGGTCGGCAAGCGTGCCGTGGAAGCGACGCCGGTTGGCGAGGCTGGCATTCTCGACCACGGCCACCGCCGTATCTGGCGACAGACCCGCCTCGATCAGCCGTCCGGCAACCTCGGCGGCCACCGAGCGGCCCATATAAACGGCGACGGTGGCGCCGGAAATGGCGAGCTTGGCCCAGTCGGGCAGCGAATTGCCCTTGAGGTCGTGGCCGGTGGTGAACACCATCGACGAGGAGACACCGCGCAAGGTCAGCGGCAGTTCGAAATCGGCGGCGGCGGCAAAGGCCGCGGTGACGCCCGGAACCACCTCATAGGCGATGCCGGCATCGCGAAGTGCCGCCATCTCTTCGCCGGCCCGGCCGAACACCAGCGGATCGCCTGACTTCAGCCGCACGACACGCTTGCCTTCACGGCCAAGCTCGACCAGCAGCGCATTGATCTCAGCCTGGCTCTTGGTGTGACAGCCCTTGCGCTTTCCGACCGGCAGACGCTCGGCATCGCGGCGACCCATGGCAACCACCGCCTCCGGCACCAGCGCGTCATGGACGATGACATCGGCTTCCATCAGCAGGCGGTGTGCGCGCAAGGTCAGAAGATCCTCGGCGCCCGGACCGGCACCGACCAGCGCGATGTGGCCGCGAGCCGGCGCATTCGAAAGCAGGAGATCGACGGCAGCATCATGCGCCTGCGAAAGCTGACCGATTTCAGCCGCGCGTGCAGGAGCACCAGTGAAGAAATCATTCCAGAAGCGGCGCCGGGCATTGCCTCTCGGCAGCAGCTTCTCGGCAGCCCCGCGAAACGAAGCGGCAAGCGTTGCCAGCGGCCCGAGCGACGGCGACAGCATACGGTCGATGCGGCCGCGCAGCATCTGCGCAAGCACCGGCCCGGCGCCTTCGGTGCCGATGGCGATGGCGACTGGCGCGCGGTTGACCAGCGCCGGGGTGAAGAAATCGCAAAGCTCAGGCCGATCGACGGCATTGACCGGAATGCTTAGGCGGCGCGCATCCGCAGCCACCCGACGGTCGAGTTCCTCGTCGCCGCTGGCGGCAAACACCATGATCGCGCCTTCGAGCTGCGATGCGTCGTAAGCGGCGGCAAAATGGCTCGCGCCGGCCTGGGCGACGAAGGCGAGCAGGTCAGGCTCGGCGTGTTCCGCGATAATCCGCAGGACCGCACTCGACTGTCCGATCAGCCGCGCCTTGGCCAGCGCCTCTTCGCCGCCGCCAACGATGGCCACAGCTTCGCCCTCGACCCGCATGAACACGGGGAAGGCATTGAGCTTGGGAGCAGTGTGCGACATGGACGCGAGCGGAATCCTGAATGAGCTTGCAGTTCTACGCGCGGGCGCGAGAAACCAGAAGGAACGCACTCGCGCATCCCTTATCGGGATGCAATTGCTTTTCTGAAAGCATCCCGGCCAAGAGAAAAATATTTCTCGTTTACAGATGGAGCGGATTCAAGCTGCTGTCGCAGGCCTTGTTTTCCGGGTCTTTTAGCGCCCGGGGAGAAAAGCCGCAAAACCGTTTTTTCTAAATTCTACCAAATTAGTAGATTAAAGCCGCGAACTCTGGATAGCCAGAATGTCCAACGCCGACGCGGCTGCCGACTGGAACATTAGTGGCTCGGGGCGCGTTCTCAAAAGGCCTGTCATATCGGATCGAAACCCCGGCTGCGGAACGCCACGAAAGGCCACCACGCGGCTGAAAAGGAGCCTGTCATCATGAACACAATCATACTCAAGCACGGTATCTGGGTCATGGTGGCCGATGGCGAGAAGGCGCTTTTCCTCCGAAACGCCGGCGACAACAAATATCCGAATCTCGAGGTGGTGCAGGAAATGCAGCAGGACAACCCGCCCACCCGCGAGCAAGGCAGTGACAGCCCGGGCCGATACAATGATGGTCCCTCCGTACACCGCAGCGCAGTCGAGGATACGGACTGGCACCGCATCGGCAAGGAGCGTTTCGCCGATGAAATCGCCGCCCGGCTCTACAAGCTCGCGCATGACGGCGAATTCAGCGAGATCGTGCTCGTCGCACCGCCGGTGGTGCTTGGGACAATGCGCAAAAAGCTGCATAAGGAGGTCGGGGACAAGGTGACCGCCGAAATTCCCAAGACATTGACCAACCATGCCATACCGGAAATCGAGGCCTTGCTGCAGGCAGCCTGATCATTGTCGATCGGCCCTGACCGATCGAGACGAATAGCACCGCACAAATTCCGATTTGACCGGCAGCTTTCTCGGCTGCCGGTCAAATATTTGCGGCAGCGCCGTCGATTTCATGGCTTTGCGGGTTGCATCGCCGACATACCATCCACCATATTGCAAACAGGCGGCGGCTTTGGGCGGCGCTCATCCAACATCGCTGTTTTTGAAAGGCGCTCCATAGACAATGCCGCATGACACGCCCCTTATCGCCACCATCGTCGCCGGTCTGGGGCTGGCTTTCGTCTTCGGGGCTCTCGCCAATCGCTTCCGCATTCCGCCGCTGGTCGGCTATCTCGTAGCCGGCGTGCTGGTCGGGCCGAACACGCCTGGCTTCGTCGCCGATGCCGGCCTTGCCAACGAACTGGCCGAAATCGGCGTCATCCTCCTGATGTTCGGCGTCGGGCTGCACTTCTCGCTCAAGGATCTGCTGTCGGTGCGTGCCATCGCCGTGCCGGGCGCCATCGTCCAGATCGGCTTTGCCACCGCACTCGGTGCCGGGTTGTCGTGGATGCTCGGCTGGTCGATGGGCGCGGGACTGGTGTTCGGCCTGGCGCTGTCGGTGGCCTCGACCGTGGTGCTGCTGCGTGCCCTGCAGGAACGGCGGATGATCGAGACCGAGCGCGGCCGCATCGCTGTCGGCTGGCTGATCGTCGAGGACCTGGCCATGGTGCTGGCGCTGGTGCTGCTGCCGGCGCTCGCCGGCGTGCTCGGCGGCCAGGAGCAGACCGACGCACATGCGAGCGGGCTGCTGTCGCTGCCGGCCAGCTACGGCATCTGGGGTGTCGTCGGCATCACGCTGGCCAAGGTCGCCGCTTTTGTGATCGTCATGCTGGTGGTCGGCCGCCGGGTCATTCCCTGGATCCTGCATTACGTCGCCCATACCGGCTCGCGCGAACTGTTCCGGCTGGCGGTTTTGGCCATCGCGCTCGGCGTCGCCTTCGGTGCGGCAAAACTATTCGGTGTCTCGCTGGCGCTGGGCGCCTTCTTCGCCGGCATGATCATGAGCGAGTCCGAGCTCAGCCACCGCGCCGCCGAGGAATCGCTGCCGCTGCGCGATGCCTTTTCCGTGTTATTCTTCGTCTCGGTCGGCATGCTGTTCGACCCGTTCAGCCTGATCAGCAATGGCTGGCCGATCCTGGCGACGCTCGCCATCATCGTCATCGGCAAATCACTGGCCGCATTCGCCATCGTTGTCGCCTTCGGCTATCCCATCGCCACGGCGCTGATAATTTCGGCAAGCCTTGCCCAGATCGGCGAGTTCTCCTTCATCCTGGCTGAACTCGGCGTCGGGCTGAAGCTGCTGCCGGAACAGGGCCGCGACCTCATTCTGGCCGGTGCGATCCTGTCGATTGTCCTCAATCCGCTGATGTTCCTGGCCATCGACTGGATGAAGCCGTGGCTGGAACGGCGCGCCGCCAGGACGGCACCGGTTGAGGCAAAACCGGTTGGTCCGGCGACGGAGCCGGGCCAGGTAGCCTCTGTCGCGGCAACGACGAAAAGGGAGGACGGCCCGCCGCCAAAGACGGCACTCACCGGCCATGCCATCCTGATCGGCTACGGCCGTGTCGGTGGCCTGGTCGGCTCGGCGCTGAAAGACGCGGCAATGCCCTTCCTGGTCATCGAGGACGCCGACAAGACGCTGGCGAAGCTGAAAGCGGACAGCATCGAGACCGTCGCCGGCAATGCGGCCAATGCCGAAGTGTTCGCCGCCGCCAATCCCGAAGGTGCCAGCCGGCTGATCCTTGCCATCCCCAATGCCTTCGAGGCCGGCCAGATCGTGCTCCGCGCCCGCGCCGCCAATCCCGGTATCAACGTCATCGCCCGTGCCCATTCCGATGCCGAGGTCGAACATCTCAAGGGTTTGGGCGCCGATACGGTGATCATGGGTGAACGCGAGATTGCGCGCGGGATTGTGGAAGAAGTTCTCGGTTCCAAACCGGAGTTGAGGCGCGAAACCGCCGAGCCATCGGTGGCCTGAGTTCCAAAGCCCAGGCTGCACTCTCGCACGCTGGCACCGTGATCGGCTCGACCACCCTTTCAAGCGAGCATCACGCCACGAATGCAGAGCCGCCATTTTGCGCGATACCACTGAGGTATTTGGCCGGCGGCTTCCCAAGCGCCTTCTTGAACATGGTGATGAAGGCCGTAACGGAACCATAGCCGAGATCGCCCGAGACCTGCTGGACACTCTTGCCGGAAGCCAGTTCCCGAATTGCAACGATCAAGTGCAATTGCTGGCGCCAGCGCCCGAAACTCAGCCCTGTCTCCTTTGCCACAAGGCGGGCGAGGCTGCTTTCGCTGAGCGCCACGCGATTGGCCCATTCCGCCAGTGTGCTGCGGTCGGCGGGATCCTGCGCCAACGCCTCGGCGATCCTGTTCAAGCGCGGCTCGGACGAGATCGGCAGGTGTAGCTGCTGGACAGCCATGCGTGGCAATTCGGTGAGCAGTATCTTGATCAGGAGTTCGCCCCTCGCCCCGTCATCCTCCATCCGATCGGAAAGCTCGATGATCAATTCGCGCAGCAGTGGCGAGATCGAAAGCGTGCAGCACCGCTTCGGCAGATCGGCGGCTCCCGGCTCTATGTAGACGAAAAAAATCCGGGCGTTGGCGGTTGCGACATTGCTGTGCTCCATGCCGCCTGGGATCCACACCCCGCAATGCGGCGGCACCATCCATAGACCGCTTGGGACGCGGCATGTGACGCCGCCTGCAAGCGCGAAAACGAGTTGGCCCTTTCGGTGCCAATGGGAGGGTACCTCCGCTCTGGTCTCTGGGATATCGACGCGCACGGCAATCGCGGGCGCGGAAAGGTCATCCACATCGAAATCGAGCCAGGGGTAGCTGAGAGGCTGCTTCATGGTTGACGGCTTTTAGCGATCAATTGCCTTCATATCTAAATTATTCAAAGGCAAAGATCGATAGGGTCCACTTGCGAACGAGCGGTGCGACCGCCGCGCAGCCAGGAGGTATCAACCATGCTCGCCCTCGTCATCTCCTCCGACAGCGCGACCGGACTGAGGATCTCGGAGCTTGCCGAGCCTCAACCGGCGTCGAACGAGGCGCTTGTCTCGGTCCACACGACCTCGTTGAATCGCGGCGAACTGCGCCTGCTCAGCATACGTCCGAACGGCTGGATACCCGGCCAGGACATCGCTGGGATCGTCGAACGGGCAGCAGCCGATGGCTCAGGACCGGCCGTTGGCGCCCGCGTCGCGGCTTTGGTCGATCAAGCCGGATGGGCGCAACGTGTCGCCGTTCCGACCGACCGTCTCGCCGTCCTGCCCGATGACGTCAGCTTTGCCGCCGCCGCCACGTTGCCAGTCGCGGGCACGACGGCGCTGAGGACTCTACGCCATGGCGGCGACCTGACCGGCCAGCAGGTGCTGATTACCGGTGCAAGCGGCGCGGTCGGCCGTTTCCAGGTCCAGCTCGCCCGCGAGCAGGGCGCCTCGGTGACGGCAATCGCCGCTGCCCGGCACGCCGAGGATCTCCGCGGCCTCGGAGCCAGGCAGATTGTCGAAGCGATCGAGCTGGCCGAGGGACCGTTTTCGCTGATCACGGAGTCGGTGGGCGGCAAAAGCCTCGCACACGCGATCGAACGCATCGCACCTGGCGGGACCATCGTCATGTTCGGTTCGAGCAGCGGCGAACTGACGCCTGTCGGGTTCCGCCAGTTCGTTCCGGATCATGAGGGAGCAAGGCTTCAGACTTTTGCGTACTACACGTCTGGACCAGGCATTGGCGAGGACATCGCCTCGCTGCTCGCTCTGGTCGCAGCCGGCCGGCTCGAAACGCGCGTGGCCTTGACCGTGCCGTGGACAGACATCGCCCAAGCGCTGAACGCACTGCGACAGCGCAGCTTCAGCGGCAAGGCCGTTCTCACCATAACAGGATGAGCATCCTGTTTTGTCACACGTGCTGGCCGCCATTGATGTGAATTTCCGAGCCGGTCACGTAGGACGCCTGCTGCGAGCACAGGAAGAAGATGATGTCGGCGACTTCGGCCGTGGTGCCGAGCCTTCTCAAGGGGATCGTCTCGACGATCTTGTCGGTGCCCGGTGACAGGATCGCGGTGTCGATCTCGCCGGGCGCAATGGCGTTGACGCGGATGCCGTGCGGGCCGAAATCATGTGCCATCTCGCGCGTCAGCGAGCCAAGTGCCGCCTTCGATGTCGCGTAGGCCGTGCCGGCGAAGGGATGCACGCGGGTTCCGGCGATCGAGGTTACGTTGACGATCGAGCCCTTGGCCGCCGCCAGTTCCTTGAACAGGCCGCGCGCCAGCATGATCGGCGCGAAGAAATTGACCTGGAACACGTCGCGCCAGACATGCATCGGCGTGTCGATCGAATCCATACGGCTGTTGCCGTCCTTGAGCTTCGGCGAAATGCCGGCATTGTTGACCAGTGCATGCAGCTGGCCGCCATGCGCTTCCAGCCGGTGGCGGATTTCGGAGACGGCGATGCCGACATCCTCCTGATCGGCGAGATCGACCTTGATGTGGTCTTCCGGCCCGGCCGGCCACGGGCAATCCTCGGCGAAAGCCTGCCTGGAGCAGGTGATGACGCGCCAGCCCTCGCGCGAAAAACGCTTGACGGTGGCGTGGCCGATGCCGCGGCTGGCGCCGGTCAGCACGATGGTCTTTCTGGTGTCGAGTTCAGTCATTTCAAGGTCTCCGGCCGGCAGATGTAGCCGAACGCCGCCGAGGTGGCGAGAGGCCGAAATGTCACCATTCACGTCAAAGGAGGAACCGGGAAGCCAACTCGCCGTTGGTTCGGGAGTGCAGGACAAGGGTGCGGGGTTTCACATCAAATCAATCGGACAGAGCCATGACACAGACAGCACCCCTCGACATCGCCACGGCCTTCACCAAGGCGTGGACAGGCCACGACCTCGAAAAGCCAGCATCCTATGTCGCCGACGACGTCGTTTTTGATGGGCCGATGCAGCAATCGACCGGCAAGGCCCCCTACCTGAAGGGCCTGACCAAACTTTCACAGGATGTGACCGGTGTGCGCATGATCGCTGCTTTCGGCGACGATCACCAGGCGCTGCTGATGTATGACTTGATGACAAAGTCGTCCGGCGCGCTTTCCTGCGCCAAGCACCTTACCGTCCGCGATGGCAAGATTCACAGCGACAACCTGACCTTTGACAGCAAGAAATTGGGCAACGCCAAACCACGGAATTAGCGGATCGGATCAGCCGCCAAGGAGTTCGAGGATGGAGGTCTGCCGCTTTTTGCGCGGACCGCCGACGTCGCCTGGCGGCACCGGGTGCTTGATCGATGCGGTGGCGCCGTCATCCTCTGGCATGGAAAGGCCATCGGCATCTACGGTTTGGGCGGGACGGGCCGCGCGGGACGGCGCTTGGGCAACCGGCGCTGCTGGCCGCGCCGGAGCCTGCTGGCCGACCGACGTTGACGGAACCGGCGCCGTGTTGTTCGCCGAGGGTATCTCGTCGGGGACGAATGTGTCGGCCGGCGTCGATTTCCAGGTGCCGGGCAGTGGCCGCACCGGCACACCCTCGTGGGCCGCAACCATGAACTCGTGCCAGGCCTGCGCCGGCAGTGCGCCGCCGGTGACCTTCTTCATCGGGCTGCCATCGTCATTGCCGAACCACACACCGGTGGTGAGGTTGGCGGTGTAGCCCACGAACCAGGCGTCGCGCGAATTCTGACTGGTGCCGGTCTTGCCGGCCGATGGCCAGGCGAAAGCCGCTTTCCGGGCAGTGCCGATCTCAACCGTGCCCGTCATCATCGAGTTCATCATGCCCACGATCTCAGGCTTGACGACGCGCGGCGCGCTGCCGCCGCCGCTGTCGTAAAGCACCTTGCCCTCGGTGGTCGTCACGCGCCGGATGAAATGGATGTCGGGCTTGTAGCCGCCATTGGCAAAGGGGACATAGGCCGAGGTCAGCTCCAGCGGCGTCACTTCCGAAGTGCCGAGCGCGATCGAGGTGTTGGACTGCAGATCGGACTGGATGCCCATGCGGTGCGCCGCCTCGACGACCGCGTTCGGCCCGACCTCCATGGTCAGTTGCGCCGCCACCGAGTTCAGCGACTTGGCCAGCGCGGTGGCCAGCGTCACCTTGCCGAAATACTTGCCGCCGTAATTGTCGGGCGTCCAATTGCCGATCTTGATCGGCGCATCGTTGCGGATGCTGTCGGGCGTGCGACCGGCTTCGAGCGCGGCCATATAGACGAACGGCTTGAACGCCGAGCCCGGCTGGCGACGTGCCTCCGAAGCACGGTCGAACTGGCTCGTCGAATAGTCGTAGCCGCCGACCATGGCGCGCACCGCGCCGGAATCGTCGATCGACACCAGGGCGCCCTGGCTGACGTTGAGCTTCTTGCCGCTGTCGTCGATCAGCCTGCGGATCGATTGTTCGGCGAGCTTCTGCAGGTTCAGGTCGACGGTGCTGTCGATGACGATGTCGCCGCGTACGTCGCCGATCAGGTCGGGCAGTTCCTCCATGATGGTATCGGCGACGTAATTCTCCGAGCCGGTCCAGTAGGACGGCGCACGCGTTGCCGGCGCGCTCATTGCCGAGGTCAGTTCCTTGGCGCTGATCTTTCCCTCGTCGCGCATGGCGGCAAGCACCAGTTGCGAGCGTTCCTCGGCGGCCTTCGGATCGCGTGCCGGCGACAGCCGCGACGGCGCCTTCAACAGGCCGGCAAGCAATGCGGCTTCCGACAGGGTGACGTCACGCGCGCTCTTGCCGAAATAGCGGCGCGAGGCGGCCTCGACGCCATAGGCGCCGGAACCGAAATAAACCCGGTTGAGGTACATTTCGAGGATCTGGTCCTTGGTGTGCTTGTGCTCCAGCCACAGCGCCAGCAGCACTTCCTGCACCTTGCGCTCCAGCGTGCGGTCGGGTGTCAGGAACAGGTTCTTCGCCAATTGCTGGGTCAGCGTCGAACCGCCCTGCGAGAAATGCCCGCCAAGCACATTGGTGACCATGGCGCGAGAAAGCCCGATCGGGTCGATACCGAAATGCGAGTAGAAGCGCCGATCTTCAATAGCGATGACGGCTTCCGGGATATAGGGCGACATTTCATGCAGGCCGACGGCCTCGCCACCGCTCATGCCGCGATTGGCGAGCAATTGGCCATCTGCCGAAACGATCTTGATGTTGGGGGCGCGGTCGGGAATCGACCAGGTCGTCGCCGCCGGCATCTTGGCGCCATAGTAGACGACGATGCCGGCCACGCCGATGCCGCCCCAGATGGCCAGCACGAAGCACCAGTAGAACAGCCGGCCGAGCACACCGAACAGGCCGCGCCGGCTTCTGCCGCGCTTGGCCCGCGACGATTTCCCTTTGGCCGGCTTGCGTTTTGCGGAGGCTTTGCGATTGCTCGGCACGACGCGATCCTCCTCGTTCACCGAAAGACCCGCCGAGGACCGCGCCTGCGGCGGCCCCTCGAAACTGGGTTCGATGCGACTGTCCCTGCGGTTCGCCATGCGCTGTGCTTGATATCCCCGATGCCTATGGCGTTCGGGTTGAAGAGTAGATGCGGCGATTTAAGGGCGGGTTAAGTCGTGTCCGAATGCCGGCCTTGGCATTGGTCAACGATGTTGATGCGAAAAAGCCGCTACGCCTTGATATCTCGCTAGAGACCCGCCGCCTTCGCCAGATAGGGCGCCAGCGCCAGCGCATAGGTGGCCGTCATATGGTGATGGTCGCGCCAGACGATGATGTTGCCGACCACGGCCGAACAGCTGTTCTTGCCACATAAGGCATCGTTCATGTCAACGACGCGGACCCCCGGCAATGCCCCTGCGGCGAGGGCGAAGACGTCGCTCGTCTCCACCTCGTGTCGCGCGTTGACGCATTTGTCGGGATCGGCGGCCAGGCAATCACCGGGATCGAACTTGACGAAAGGCGTGTTCCGGATGGCGATAATGCGCACGCCGGCTCTGTTCAAGTCGCTCCAGATGCCGCGCAAACCGTCGATCATTGCTGGCTCCGGTGTGTCGGAATAGCGAGACTGGCTGGTGAACATCAGGTCTGGCCGCAATTTCCTGATCTCGGCGAGAACGTTGTCGCGCCATGTTGCGCAGGCCTCATACGGCTTACCGTCATCCGTCACCGCGGCAAGGGTGAAAGGGCATGCAGCCTTGGTGAAGGTGACCAGTTTCCACTTGCGGTCCCTGGCAATCTCGTCGATGGCCGGGATCCATTGTGCTGCGTGTGAATCGCCTGCGACGACAATGGTCCTGGTTCCCTGGGGATCGCCGAGCTGGCAGCCCACAGCTTGCGTGCTGTCCTGCTCCTGATGGCATTTCAGTCGATAGACGATCGGTACGTCACGCCTGAGTTTGCCGAGGGATGGCAGCAGTTCCACGTCGCGCGGAACCGAAGCGTTGGCAAGCAGCGCTGCCGGCCCTGGATAATTCGGTGTCCCGATCAGGGTGATATCGACGTCTTGCCTGTCGAGCGCATAGCCGAACCCACCCGACACCATCACGCAGACGGCAACGGCGGCAGTGGCATAGGCCAGAGGTTTCCGTTCCGTATCCGGCCGCGGCTGCCGGTAGCGCTGTTCGACATATCGGTAGGACAGGTCCGAGATTGCCAGCGTCAGGGCGATCAGCACGACACCTGCAAAGAGCCCGGCGGCGGGGCGATGCGCCGAATAGAAAACAACCAGCGGCCAATGCCAGAGGTAGATCGAATACGACCGGTCGCCGACATAGCAAAGGATGCTGGCGTCAAGTGCGCGAAACCGACCTAGTTTGATGCCGCCGGCGGCAATGATGAGCACCGTTCCCAGGGTCGGCAGCAACGCAAGAGCGCCAGGAAATGGCGTCGAGGCGGAAAGGAAAAGCGCTGAAAACCCGATAGCGCCAATACCGGTCATCGCCATTGCGGTGCGCAATGGCAGCCCTGCCCTGAACCGATGGACCGTCAGCGCCAGCAGGCCACCGAGCGCCAGCTCCCACAGACGGGTATGGGTTACGAAATAAGCGGCGGCCGGATCGCTCCGGGTGATGAGAACCGAGGCGATCAGCGATCCGGCAAAAACCGCGGTCAGCCCTACGAGGAATACGCCTTTCGCTGGCCGCCCGAGACGGCGCGCCAGCCAAAGGCCTGCCACCATCAGCAATGGCCAGACGATATAGAACTGCTCCTCGATCGATAGAGACCAGTAATGTTGTACCGGGCTCGCCGCCTCCTCGGCGCCGAGATAGTCGACCGCCTGCCAGGCAAGCCGCCAGTTCTGCACATAGAGCGCACTGGCAGCGACCTGGATCGCCGTCTCTTCCCAACGGGCCATGGACAGGAAGACCAGCGTTCCGGCGAGCGTGGCAAGAAGGGCCAGGATCGCAGTCGGCAGCAGTCGCCGCACTCGCCGCGAATAAAAGGCCATCAGCGAGATGCGACCATCGCGCAACGCCATGCGGGCAAGCAGACCGGTGATGAGATAGCCCGAGATGACGAAGAACACATCGACCCCGACATACCCACCAGGAAGAACCGCGGGCCAGATGTGGAAAACCACCACCAGGGCAACGGCAATGCCACGCAGCCCCTGGATTTCAGGCCGCAATGCAACAGGCCCCTCAGCGTTTTCTGTCAACACCACCCGCCTCAGACCTGATTTCAGATGGGCTCGAACTTCACATCCGGCTGGTCGGGACCGCCCGCTTGCCGCAACAGCGCGAGAATGTGTTCGCTCCTGTCAACCTGCTGTCGCCTCCAGTTCGAGGCGTTCGTTACATGCAGCCAGCCATCGACCACCATGAAAAAATCCTCGGATTGATCATGTCCAGCGCCGAAGCGAAGCGATTTGTTTTCAGCGAACCGAACCATCGCCGGGTCGATCGACCTGTAGAGCACCGGCCAGTTGCCGCCGCCGGAATCCATATGAAACTTGTAGCTCGGGGCGAAATCCAGCCGCCGTCGCAACAGGCTTCCATCGAAAAAACAGAAGCCGGGCCACAAAAACCAGCCGCCTGGTGTCGGCGTATCGCGCCGCACGCTGCCGTAGAGGCTCTTGCCCTCCATCCGGTCGCGGATCGAAAATGGTTCAGTTGGAAAGATGTCATGATCGATGAAGCCGAAAAGCTTCGGCCCGAACCCAGGCAAGAAATTCCGCACGATCCAGTTGAGCGCTTGACCGTGCGATCTGCTGACGACCAGCCTGTTCTTCGGCAATGCCACATAGGGAACATGCTGGCGACGGCAGAGATCGCGGATCGCTTGCCTCGCCTCGTCCTTCTTGCTGTTGTCGAAGACGATGTAGCTCTCGTGCTCGGCAACGTATCGGCGCACCAGGTGGATCTGCCATTCGATCATTTCGGGCCGGTTGAAGGCCACGGTGGCGACGACCGCACCGCGGAATACCTGCTCTTGCCCTTGCAATTCGCTGACCGGCGCGGATGTCCTCAGAAAGCGAAACACCCGCCAATGATAGCGCAACAGCGCCTCGCGCCTTGGCGGCCTGTTCAGCCTCTCCCATTCCGCGACGGTAATTCTGGGCGGATCGTCGTCTTCCGGCGCGTCGGAAGCCCCCATGTCGCGCTCCTGCATCTGCCCCACCGGTGCAGGCTAGTTCTGCTGGATCGAAATGCCCTTGTCGTCGATCTTGAGTTCGACGCCTTTGGGTTTGGTCTGCTCGCGATAGACGTAGATGCCGAGCGCAATGACCACGACGACGAGCGCGCCAATGACGAGATAGAGCGTATTCTGTTTCATGGCGCGCTCTTTGCGTTGTCGAGCCTCAGGCTCTTTTCAGGACCTTGACCAGCACCAGCAGGATGATGGCGCCGATCGTGGCATGGATGATCGCGGCGAGAGTGCCGCCGCCGATGGAAAATCCGATCCTCGGAAACAGCCAGCCAGCGATGAACGCGCCGACGATACCGACAATGATGTTGCCGATCAGACCGAAGCCGAAGCCGGAAACGATAAGACCGGCGAGCCAGCCGGCGATGGCACCGATGATGATGAAGACGAGCAGGCTTTCGACACCCATAGAGAGTTCCTCCGAGCAAGAGGGCGACGGCGGAACGGAAAGCTCCGAATCGGCCTCGATATCAACGGCTTCAGGCTATTCGAAAGCGGTCGGCCTCACCAGCGGCGCCATCATTGATCGTCATCGTCGCTTGCGGCAGGGCGCCAACTGGTCGGCTCGACCTTCTTTTGCGTGTGACTGTCGATATAGACCCACCAGCCGTCGTCGCGATATTGCGCGATGGATTCATTGATGACCCCGTCGCTGTCCTTCCAGGTCACGGAGACCTTGGAGCCGTCTGTCGGTGCGGTCGCAATCGGCTTTCTGTCCGTCATGTCATCCCCTTTTGAGCCGGCAAAGCTGAGCCGACAGAACGCCGCGGCCCGCATCGGTTCCAGCCGCGGAGCGCGCCGACGACCGTCAGCTATGGGCGAAGATATCCTCTTCGTCCCAGCCCATCAGGTCAAGCTTGGCACGCGTCGGCAGGAAGCGGAAGCAGGCATCGGCTTCCTTGATCCGCCCATCGCGCGCCAGCCGTCCGGCAAGCACATCGCGCAACCGGTGCAGATAGAGCACATCGGAAGCTGCATATTCGAGCTGTTCGGGCGACAGCGTCTCGGCCGCCCAGTCCGACGATTGCTGCGCCTTGGAGAGGCCGACGCCAAGAAGCTCGAAGCAGATGTCCTTCAGCCCGTGGCGGTCGGTGTAGGTGCGGGTCAGCCGCGAGGCGATCTTGGTGCAGAACACCGGCTCGGGCATGACGCCGAACGCATTGTAGAGCACGGCAAGGTCGAAGCGTCCGTAGTGGAACAGCTTGGTTACGCCGCGGTTCCGCAGCAGGCTGACGAGGTTCGGCGCCTTCTTCTGGCCGGGCGCGATCTGGATCACATCGGCCGTGCCGTCGCCAGGCGAAATCTGCACCACGCACAGCCGGTCGCGATGCGGATTGAGCCCCAGCGTTTCGGTGTCGATGGCCACTGCCCCGACATTGTAGTGCGAGAGGTCGGGCAGATCATGCTTGTGGAAACGGATATCGGCCATTGTCTTCTCCGGTCGAGCCTTGCGCGTCCCTTGACCCGCAAGGGACGCTGTAGCGCTTTGTCTTGTGGCCCGTCCTCGCCGCGTTCCGCTGAAAAATCAACTGAAAGTTGATTTTCACGCCGCGTCAGCGGGTCAGCGCATCGAGAATCCGCGCCCAGGAGCGCTGGCCCTTGTGGAAGGAGCTGAGCTCGTATTTCTCGTTGGGCGAGTGGATGCGGTCGTCGTCGAGGCCGAACCCGACCAGCAGCGATTCCATACCGAGATAGGTCTGGAAGTCGCCGACCACCGGGATCGACCCGCCGCTGCCCGTCGTCACCGCCGGCTTCGGCCATTCGTCGGACAGCGCATCCTTGGCCTTGGCCAGGAAGGGCGAGTCGTAGGAAAGCTGGATTGCCGGCGAGCCGCCATGCGGATGGAATTCGACCGAGCAGTCGGCCGGAATCCGCTCCTTGACGAATTTCTGGAACGCCGCGCGGATTTTCTTGGGATCCTGCTTGTGTACGAGGCGAAACGACACCTTCGCCGAGGCTTCGGCCGCGATCACCGTCTTGAAGCCCTTGCCGGTGTAGCCGCCGATGATGCCGTTGAACTCGGCCGTCGGCCGCGCCCAGGTCAACTCCAGCACGGAGCGGCCCTTTTCGCCCGACGGGATCGACAGGCCGACTGGCCCGAGGAACGTCTCGGCCGTCTCGCCCAGCGTCTCCCAAGATTTCAGGATCTGCGAAGGCGTTTCCTCGACGCCGTCATAGAAGCCGGGAATGGTGATGTGACCGTCCTTGTCGTGGATATCGGCCAGCACCTTGGCCAGGATGCGGATGGGGTTGGCGGCGGCACCCCCATAGAGGCCCGAATGTAGGTCGCGATCGGCCGCCTTCACCGTGATCTCCTCACCGACCAGCCCGCGCAGCCCGACGCAGATCGACGGCGTGTCGCGGTCCCACATGCCGGTATCGCAGACCAGCGCGAAATCGGCCTTGAGTTCGTCGGCATTGGCTTCGAGGAACGGCTTCAACGAGGGCGAGCCGGATTCCTCTTCGCCCTCGAACAGGATGGTGATGCGGCAAGGCAAATTGCCGTGCACCTGCTTCCAGGCGCGGCAGGCCTCGACGAAGGTCATCAGCTGGCCCTTGTCGTCGGCCGAGCCGCGTCCGGTGATCACCTTGTGATCCGGGCCGACCTCCTTGACCGCGGGGGCGAACGGGTCGCTTTCCCACAATTCGATCGGATCGACCGGCTGCACGTCATAATGGCCGTAAAACAGCACATGCGGCGAACCGGCCGGGCCATCGTGATGGGCGACCACCATCGGGTGTCCGGGCGTGTCGCGCACACTGGCATCGAAGCCGATCAGCTTGAGCTCCGCCACGAGCCATTCCGCCGCCTTGCGGCAGTCGGCGGCATAGGCCGGATCGGTGGAGATCGACTTGATCCTGAGCAGGCCGAACAGGCGTTCGAGGCTCTGGTCGAGATTCTTGTCGAGACGGTCGAGGACGGGGGAAACTGCGGACATATGTGAAGCCTTTCGATTCAGAACCCGAACCGTAAAGGCAGGACAGCAAAACGAAAAGCCCGCGATCATTGGACCACGGGCTGCAAACGTCTGTCTGGGATAAAAAAGACCGCCGTGGTGGAGGGGGAACCACGGCGGCCTTCTACTCGAAACGATGCGGCAGCCCGGAGAGGGGGGATAGGCTGCCGCAGGTGTCCGGGATAGGCGGGGGACGGGCCTTGCTCCGGACTCGGCGAAAACTGCCGATGACGTGTATTTGGGTCTCTGAACGTGGCGATTCAAGGGCACGAAAATTACAGTTTTGTAACATAGGCGTGAGCGGGGTGACGGCGATCTGTCAGGGTGTTGCCGGAACCGATAGTCGAGGCTGCCTTTGGCATGGACCAAGCCGCCGCGCCGCGCTATCCCTGCCGGCATGAAAAAAGGCGATCATCTCTTCCTTGTCGACGGCTCCGGCTACATCTTCCGTGCCTATCACGCGCTGCCGCCGCTGACCCGCAAATCCGACGGCCTGCCGGTGGGCGCCGTTTCCGGCTTCTGCAACATGCTGTGGAAGCTGATGCTCGACGCCCGCAACACCGATGTAGGCATTGTGCCGACGCATTTCGCCGTCATTTTCGACTATTCGTCGAAAACCTTCCGCAACGACCTCTACCCCGAATACAAGGCCAACCGCTCGGCACCGCCGGAAGATTTGATCCCGCAATTCGGCCTGATCCGCCAGGCGACCAGGGCGTTCAACCTGCCCTGCGTCGAGATCGAAGGCTACGAGGCCGACGATCTGATCGCCACCTATGCGAGGCTGGCCTGCGAAGCTGGCGGCGACACCACCATCATCTCCTCCGACAAGGATCTGATGCAACTGGTCGGCGACACGGTCGCCATGTACGACCCGATGAAGGACCGCCAGATCGGAATCCCGGAGGTGATCGAGAAATGGGGCGTGCCGCCGGAAAAGATGGTCGATCTGCAGGCGCTGACCGGCGATTCGGTCGACAATGTGCCTGGTGTGCCCGGCATAGGGCCGAAGACGGCGGCGCAACTGCTCGAACAGTTCGGTGACCTCGACACGCTGCTGGCCCGGGCCGGCGAGATCAAGCAGGACAAGAGGCGCGAATCGATCATCGCCAACGCCGACAAGGCGCGCATTTCGCGTCAGCTGGTGACGCTGATGAACGATGTGCCGGTCGCCGAGGGACTGGACGATTTCGTCCTGCACGCGCCGGACGGCCCGAAGCTGATCGGTTTCCTCAAGACCATGGAATTCACCTCGCTGACCCGCCGTGTGGCGGAAGCGACCAGCACCGAGGCCGGCGACGTCCAGGCCGTCGCGGTCACCGTCGAACGCGCCGATCATGCTCATGGCCCAGATGTCGGGGCCGGGTTGCCGCCGGTTGCCCGAAACGCGTCCGGCACTGAACCGGACGAAGCCGGCGGGACGGCGGAGACGTCAAAACAAGGCGATACCCCTTCCCTGCTCGCGGCACTGCGGCTGGAGCGCGCGGCCACCGGCAAGATCGATATTTCTGCCTATCATTGCATTCGCGATGTCTCGACCCTGAAAGCCTGGGTGGCCGAGGCACGGGAGGCGGGCATCGCCGCCTTCGATGTCAGGGCAACATCGGCTGATCCGATGCAGGCCGAACTGATCGGCATGGCCATCGCCACAGCGCCCGGCCGCGCCGCCTACATTCCTTTTGCCCACATGAGCGGCAATGGCGACCTGCTCGGTGGTGGCGCGCTCGAAAACCAGATTCCGCTGCGCGAGGCGCTGGCCGTGCTGAAACCGCTGCTCGAAGACCGATCGGTTCTCAAGGTGGCGCAGAATCTTAAATACGATCTTGTCATCATGAGCCGCTACGGCATCGATGTCGCACCGTTCGACGACACCATGCTGATCTCCTACGTGCTCGATGCCGGCACGCCCCATGGTCACGGCCTGGACTCGCTAGCCGAGAAATGGCTGGGTCATACCCCTCTCCTGCTCAAGGACGTCACCGGCTCCGGCAAAAGCTCCGTCGGTTTCGATCAGGTCGACATCGACAAGGCGACCGCTCATGCCGCCGAAGACGCCGATATGACGCTGCGGCTCTGGCTGGTGCTGAAACCGCGGCTTGCCGCCAAAGGCCTGGTGTCGGTCTATGAGCGGCTGGAGCGGCCGCTGGTGCCGGTGCTGGCGCGCATGGAACAGCGCGGCATCTCGGTCGACCGGCAGATCCTGTCGCGGCTCTCCGGCGAACTGGCGCAGGGCGCCGCTCGCCTCGAAGAGGAGATTTACCAGCTCATCGGCGAACGCATCAACATCGGCTCGCCAAAGCAGCTCGGCGACATCCTGTTCGGGCGCATGGGCCTACCCGGCGGTTCGAAGACCAAGACCGGCCAGTGGTCGACCTCGGCGCAGCTTCTCGAAGATCTCGCCGCCGAAGGTCACGAACTGCCGCGCAAGATCGTCGACTGGCGCCAGCTGACCAAGCTGAAATCGACCTATACCGATGCGCTGCCGGGCTTCATCCACCCCGACACCAAGCGCGTTCACACCTCCTACGCGCTGGCCGCGACGACGACGGGACGCCTGTCGTCCTCCGATCCGAACCTGCAGAACATCCCGGTGCGCACCGCCGAAGGCCGCAAGATCAGGACCGCCTTCATCACCGACAAGAGCCATCGGCTGGTCTCGGCCGACTACAGCCAGATCGAACTGCGGGTGCTCGCCCATGTCGCCGAGATCCCGCAATTGCGGCAGGCTTTCGCCGACGGCGCCGATATCCACGCCATCACCGCGTCTGAGATGTTCAACGTGCCGGTCGAGGGCATGCCTTCGGAAGTCCGTCGCCGCGCCAAGGCGATCAATTTCGGCATCATCTACGGCATTTCGGCCTTTGGTCTCGCCAACCAGCTGTCGATCCCGCGCGAGGAGGCCGGCAACTACATCAAGAAATATTTCGAGCGCTTCCCCGGCATCCGCGATTACATCGAGGAGACCAAGGCCTATGCCCGCGAGCATGGCTTTGTCGAAACGATCTTCGGCCGTCGCATCCATTACCCCGACATAAGATCGTCCAACCCCTCGCTTCGCGCCTTCAACGAACGCGCCTCGATCAACGCCCGCCTGCAAGGCACCGCCGCCGATATCATCCGCCGTGCCATGATCCGCATGGAGGAGGCGCTGGAAAAAGCAGGGCTTTCCGCACGCATGCTGCTGCAGGTGCATGACGAACTGATTTTCGAGACCGTCGAGGCGGAAGTCGAGGCGACGATCCCGGTCGTGCGTCACGTCATGGAAAACGCGGCGATGCCAGCGGTATCGATGTCGGTGCCGCTGCATGTCGATGCGCGCGCCGCCAACAACTGGGACGAGGCGCATTGACGCTCCGCCTCTTCGTCATCCTAGGGCGAAGCAAGGAGCGAAGCGACGCGGCGTAGACCCTAGGATGACGAAGCGATGGGCCTCAAGCCGCTTCGGCCAGGCACTTGGCACACGTCCCGCGAAACTCGATCACCGCCTTCTTGGCGGCGAAGCCTGTCGAGCGCACCCATTCGTCCAAGCTGTGGCCGACATCGTGGTCGGACATTTCGGTCACCTGCCCACATGTGTCGCATATCGCGAAGGCGGTCATCGAATGGCTGTGGTCGTGCGGCTCGGCGCAGGCGACGAAAGAATTGATGCTTTCGAGCCGGTGCACGAAACCTGACTTCACCAGCGTGTCGAGCGCTCGATAGACCTGCAGAGGCGCGCGAAAACCGCGCTCGCGCAGTTGGTCGAGCAAGGTATAGGCACTGAGCGGTCCGCTGGCGGTCTCGAGTTTCTCGAGCACGCACAGCTGGTTCTTCGTCAGCACATCCCTTGCCGCCATGATCCTGTTTCCAACTCGCCTTCCGTCGCTTGCGCCGCGCACAAACTATCCATGTACCCATCCAGATAGCGACGAACAGGCATTTTTGCTACTGTTTCCAGCATTCTGCCCGCAAGGCGGTCGAGAACATCGATCGGAGCGGGGCAACAGGCAGGTTGCTCTGCGATGTAACGTTCAAAATACTGACAATATCTTCAGCGAGGATTGCCGCGCTTGGAATTTCGGTCGGGCTTGGGGAAGCAATCATGATCAAATTGACGCGGCGGACGCTGCTGGTCGGCACGTCCGCTTTGACCATGGCCGGCATGGTGTCGTTCCGGACCATGGCCGCATCGCGCACCTATCATGCGCTGCTGGTCGCCTGCACCGAATATCCCAACCTTCCGCAGAGGAATTGGCTGGTCGGGCCGAAGAACGACGCAGCCCTCGTCCGCGACTATCTCCTGAAGAATGTGCCCGACCCGGTGCGGTTCGCGCCGGAGAACGTCACGCTGCTCGCCAAGGATGTCCCCGGCGCCAGTGGCCTGCCGACCCATGCGGCCATCAAGGCCGCATTGGCCGACCTTGCCGCCAAGGTTCAGCGCGACGATTTCGTCTATCTGCATCTGTCCGGTCACGGCGCCCAGCAGCCGCAGATGGTCAAGGGCGACGAAACCGACGGGCTCGACGAGATCTTCCTGCCCGTCGATATCGGCAAATGGATCAACCGCGATGCCGGCGTGCCCAATGCGCTGATCGACAACGAGATCGGCGCGGCACTCGACGCCATTCGCGACAAGGGCGCTTTCGTCTGGGTCGTGTTCGACTGCTGCCATTCCGGCACCGCGACACGCGCCGTCGAGGTCGATGACGAGTTGGAGCGCAAGGTCGAGTTCGCCGACCTGGTCGGCGGCAACGAGGCCGAGCGGGCTGCCGCGATCAAGGCCTATGACGAGGTGATTTCGGTCGCCGGCTCGCGCGGCGTCGACGACAATGGCACGCGCAAGCCCGCCTTCACCCTGACGCCGACCGGTGGCGAACCGATCACCAAGGGCAAACTGGTCGCCTTCTATGCCGCGCAGACGGTGGAGACGACACCGGAAATGCCGCTGCCTAAGGGCATCGCGGATGCGCCGCGGTTCGGCCTGTTCACCTTCACCATCCTGTCGAAACTGGCCGAGAATCCCAACGTCACCTATCGCCAGCTCGGCCAGGCCGTGCTGCAGCAATATTCGGCCGACAGCCGCACCCGGCCGACACCGCTGTTCGAGGGCGAACTGGATGCGCGGGTGTTCGGCACCGACAAGACCGACGCGGTCATGCAGTGGCCTGTCGTCATCAAGGACGGCGAAGCGACGATCGGCGCCGGCCTGCTGCACCGCCTCACCCCCGGCAGCAAGCTCGCCATCCTGCCGTCGGCGCTATCGCCGCTGTCCGACGCTGTCGGATTTTTGGAAGTGCAGTCGGCAAAAAACCTGGAAAGCCGCGTCAAGCCGGTCGAGTTCGACAAGAAGCCGGCGCTCAAAGTCGTCGACATTCCCGCCAATTCCTATGCGCGGGTGGCGGAGATCGCCGTCGACTACAAGCTCGTCTTGGCGCGGCCGGCCGCGGCCAAGGGACTTGAGAAGGAAACCGCTCTGGTCAATGCGGTTCTCGACGAACTGGCCATAGCCAGGGAGACCGGCTTCAACATCGAGCTGGTCGAGCCCGGCAAGAGCGCCGACCTCCGCCTCGCGGTGATGCGCGAGAATGCCGTTCCCGGCGCCGCCAAGGATGCGACCGCTAAGCCGGCGCTGTGGTTCCTGCCGGCGTCGGGCGACGTGACCTTGAAGGAGGGCGGCAAACCGCCGCTGATCATCATTCACGACCGCCAGAAACTGGCCGATGCAACGACCAGGAACCTGCGCACCATCTTCCGTGCCACCGGGCTTTCGCGGCTGGCGGCGGCCTCAGACTACAAGCCCGAGGTCGACGTCCAGTTCCAGGTCAAACGCCGCGACAAGAATGGCCTCGAACCGCTGCAGGCCTCGGTGGTGCCGCGCGTCTCGCCGGGCGACGAAGTGCATGTGCTGGCCAAGAACGGTTCGGATCTGCTGGTCGACATCAATGTGCTCTATGTCGGCAGCGATTATTCGATCACCCATATCGTTGCCGAACGCCTCGCCCCGCAAGCCATGCTCGAAGAGGGGCTGCTGGCTTTCACCGACACCAGTTTCGGCATGGAGCGGATGATCGCGGTTTTGACCGAGGCGCCGCCGGAGAGCGAGAAGCAGGATCTGAGCTTCCTGGCACAGGACGGCGTCGCCTCGGCGACACGCGGAATGGACTCTGCCGGCTTCTCCGACATGCTGACCGATCTCGGCATGGCGCCGGCAACCCGCTCGGTGATGCGGCTTGCCGACAAGAGCGGCCCGAAGGGCGCGGTGATGATCTTCCCGATGGAGACGGTGCCGCGCGCCTGAGCGGATGCCGGCGCGCAGGGCTCTGCGGCGGCTCTTGCGCGATCGGCGCGATATGAGAACATTCCCGGCCGCTGACGCATGACGGCCGGATGAAACGGATAGGATCGATTGTGAAGAATTCTGTGTTTTCCTGGCGTGGAACGGTAGCCGGCCTTGCCGGCGGCCTGCTGCTGATCGCCAACGCTTCGGCGGACGATGCCTGCGGCCTGTGCGTCAAGCAGATCGTCACCAACTCGGAACTGGCGACGTGTTTTCTCGATCAGTACGACCAGTTCGCCAAAAGCGGCAGCGACGCGGTTGTCGTCGATCTCAGCAACTGCGCCTCGCGCGGCGTCGTCGAAGCCTTGCCGTCACCGAACAAGGGTGCGGCGGACCCTGATGTCCAGTTCATGATTTCGCGCCTGCAGTTGCAATGCCTGAAAAAGAAGCTGGAGACGCCGGGCATTGTGCTTGATCCCTCCGCCACCATTGAACTGGACAGCTGCGGATGAAGAAGCCGACGGGCAACACCAGGCAGACAGCAATGACCGCACCCGCAAAAGCGCAGGCCGGCAAACCGGCCCTGCAGGAAACCACCGAGGGTTTCCCGTGGCCAAGCAGCCACGAGATCAAGAAGGAGAGCAACCCCTTCACAGACCGCGATTGGCGGATGCTGGTCTATGCCTGGTCGGGCATGGCCGTGCGTCTCGCCATCATCTTCACCTTGATGTTCTCGGTCTACCAGTTCCTGGCCAACCAAGAGCAGAAGCGTGTCGAGCAGACCATGTCGCTTGTCGAACTTTGGGAGAACAAGGACTACCAGCAGGCGCAGCGCGCGCTGAAAGATCGTCTGACGGCGCTCAACGCCAAATATGACAATCTGCTCAGCGCCAACCCCTCGCCGACCGAGGAGCAGGTGTTCCGGCAACGCATCGGCATCGAGGCGATGACCGCCTCCGGCGGCGACATGCCGCTCGCCGATTTCAGCGAGAATTTCGATCGCATCGTCTATTTCCTCAACCGGCTGTCCTTCTGCATCGACGGCGATTTGTGTTCGCGCAAAGTGACCGATGCCTATTTCCGTGACTATGCCGTCTCTTTCTGGAGCTATTTTGCCGGCTACATAGATAAGCAGCGCAAGGCGGGTTCTCCCACTTTCGCTTCGGCAATCGAGAACTATGTGCGTAGCGGGCCGCCCGCGCCCGAAGCCAAATAGCGGCACGAAAAAAGGCGGCGGGATTGCGCCGCCGCCTTTGTCTCCACCGCCAATGCGCAGCGATTACTTATACAGGCTGTTGATCCACTGGACGTTGGCGGCGTTCAGACGCACGGCAGTGTTCGCGTCGGGGCTTTCCGCCACGTTGACGCCGGTGACGATGCGCTGCTTGGCCTTGTTGTCGTAGGCATAAACCGAGCTGCCGCTCGACCCTGGGAACGTATCGCAGTCGTACTGGAAATATTCCGGCGCGATGTTTTCGGCGTGCACTTCGCAGTTTGCCTTCCACATCGTGCCCATCGGCTTGTCGCCGGGATAGCCAACGAGATTGGCGGTGAAGTCGCCAAGATCGTCATAGTTCGCATAGCCCAGCCAGCCGAGATTGGTGCCGACATCCTGCTTCAGCGTGACGATGCCGAGATCCCACAGCAGGACCGAACCATAATACCCTTGGTAGTTGTCGATGAAGCCTTGCAGCACATAGGCGCTTTCGAAGGCGAAGGCGCCGAACGGTGCGTCGTCGGCCGTGCTGCCGTTGAGCCCCGGCACGAACAGATAGTCGGAGAGCCAATCCTTGTCCTCATGACCGTAGAGGCAGTGCGCGGCGGTGAGCACCGTGCGCGGGCCGATCAGCGTTGCCGAACAGCTGCCGAAGCTGCCCGTCTTCGGCGATTTGGCTTCGAGATAGCCGATTGCCGAGAACGGATAGGTCTTGGTGTTCTTGACCTGCTCGCGATCGTCGGTGCCGAAAACCTGGCGGCCGGCTTCGCCTTCGCCGAGGTCCGGATCCTCGGTCTTGCGCTCAGCCCCGTCTTTTCCAGTGGCCGGAGCGTTCAGTTCCTTGATGATAAGCTCCCGCAGCGCTTCGCTCGGCTCGATCTTGATCTCCTTGCCATCGGCGGACCGTCCGACGATGCCGTAGGATTTGACAGCCGTTGCCTCGTCGGCAAGCGGCGCGGCGCGGCTGTCTTCGTCGGTCAGCTTCGGTGGCGCGATTGGCTTTGCCCGCCCGGGCTTGTAGTCGCCTGAAGTCGCGTCGCGCGCGCTTTCGCCATTGCCGGCACTGGCGGAGCCAGGATCGGCGGCGAAAGCTGGAACCGCCCACATTGCGGCGGAAAGTAATGTGGACGCAATGAGTGCGTTTGTCAGTTTTGTCATGGTGAGACTCTCCCAAAAATCAGCAAGGACTGGATCAAAATACAGAAATATTGTCGAGATCGTGGTGGGGTCGAAAAAGGAGTTTGGTTACCGCACTTGAAATATGACCATCGCCTATGCGGTCGGTCAAAGCCCCCGCCAAAGACACCGGCGCGGATATATTGCCTAAATTAATACAACATTGGAATGACAATTAGCTTCCACATAGCCCGTGGGGGGCTATAGGGTTTTGAGCGGGGTCTGCACAGGAACGCGATAAGCGAAGCAGTGCCTGACTTGGTGTCCCTGCCGTGCTGCTACAACAAAAGCTGCGCGGCCTGACCATCAGTCTGAGGCTTGCTTTGTTGATCATGCGCTGGGGCTGGTCCGCTCGGGAACATATCAGGAGGGCTTCAGATGAACATCATCCTTCGGTTCAGGCCGATCGCCGCCGCATCGCTGCTCGGCATCGCGGCCGCCCTTGCGGCAGCCAATTCCACCCAGGCCGACGAAGCGGTCACCCGACCGGAGGCAGCGGTCTCGCCAATGAAGCGCGTGACGGAAGCCAGAGCGAAAGCAGCGGCGGAGAACCCCGACGCGGCCGACCGCGTCTATGGCGGCAACCAGGCCGAAAAGGGAGCCTACCCGTTCCAGGTCGCGCTGCTCACCACCGACAGGCTGGACGAGAATCCAGCATCGCAGGCCAACGCCCAATTCTGCGGCGGCAGCCTGATCGCGCCTGAATGGGTGCTGACGGCAGCACACTGCCTCAACGACAAGGGCCAGCCGGTTTCGCCTGAGAGCGTCACCGTGCTGACCGGTGCAACCGATCTCAGCGAGGGCAAGCGCCACAAGGTGGTGGAGGTCATCGTCAACGAAGCCTACAGCGAACAGACCCTCGACAACGACATCGGCCTGCTCCGGCTTGCCGAACCGGCCGATGCGTCGACCATCAAGGTCACCCATGACGCAACGCCCGAGACAGGCAAAACGACGGTCACCGGCTGGGGCAAGATGCAGGATGGCACCTTCCCGACCACGCTGATGGTTGTCGATCTCGACCTGCAGCCCAACCAGGCCTGCAACAGCGGCATCAAGGCCATCTATGCGCGTGATCTGAAGGCAGCGCTCGGTGATCTGTCCCGCCGTATGCGCTATTCGGAAAAAGGCATCGACGCGGCGGCCAATGCGATCGCCGCCGACATGACCGACCCGCTGACCGGCAACATGATCTGCGCCGGCACCACCAGCGGCGTGCGCGATGCCTGCAACGGCGACAGTGGCGGCCCGCTGTTCATGACCGGTGCCGAAGGCCCGGTCCAAATCGGCGTCGTCAGCTGGGGCGAAGGCCCGGCGGACGGCAGTGCGGCCTGCGGCCACAAGGACGCCTACGGCATCTACACGCGGCTGGCCAACTACACCGGCTGGATCGAGGCGAAGATGAAGACCTCGGCTCCGGCACCGGCAAAGCCCAAGGCGGGACTGGGCACCGCCCAGAAACCAGCCACGCCCTGAAGCAGGGCTATTCGCTTTCAAGCAAAACGGCGGGAGATGTTCCCGCCGCTTTTTGTTTGCCGGCTTATCGAGAGGACTTATTTTCGCGGCGGACCTTTGCGCTCGGCCGAAGCTGCCCACAGATTGATATCGGACTCCCGGGCATAGGTATCGATCTCGGCGAGTTCGGCATCGCTGAAGTCGAGCACCTTGAGCGCGCCGACGCAGTCCTCGACCTGCTCCGGCCGGCTGGCACCGATCAGCGCCGAGGTCACCCTCCCCTTGCGCAGCACCCAGGCCAGCGCCATCTGCGCCAGCGTCTGTCCGCGCTTGCTGGCGATGGCGTCGAGCGCTTTTATGTTGGCGATGGTCTTGTCGTTGATGAAGGCTGTCTTCAGCGACTTGCCCTGGGAGGCGCGGCTGCCGTCCGGAATGCCGCCGAGATACTTGTTGGTCAGCATGCCTTGCGCCAGCGGCGAGAACACGATGGAGCCGACACCGAGCCCTTCGAGCGTGTCGAGCAGGCCGTCTTCCTCCACCCAGCGGTTCAGCATCGAATAGCTCGGCTGGTGGATGACGCAAGGCGTGCCAAGCTGCTTCAAGATATCGGCGGCCTCGCGCGTGCGCTGCGAATTGTAAGACGAGATGCCGGCATAGAGCGCCTTGCCCGAGCGCACGGCATGGTCGAGCGCACCCATCGTTTCTTCCAGCGGCGTGTCGGGATCGAAACGGTGCGAATAGAAGATATCGACATAGTCGAGCCCCATCCGCTTGAGGCTCTGGTCGAGGCTGGCCAGCATGTATTTGCGCCCTCCCCATTCGCCGTAGGGACCGGCCCACATCTCGTAGCCGGCCTTGGTCGAGATGATCAGCTCGTCGCGGTAGGCGGCGAAATCGGTGCGCAGGATTTCACCGAAGGCAGTCTCGGCAGAACCGGGCGGCGGACCGTAATTGTTGGCAAGGTCGAAATGCGTGATGCCGAGGTCGAAGGCCTTGCGCGCGATCGCCTGCTTGGTCTTGTGCGGCGTGTCGTTGCCGAAATTATGCCACAACCCCAGCGAGATCGCCGGCAGCTTCAGGCCAGAGCGGCCACAGCGGTTGTAGATCATCTTTTCATAGCGGTTTTCGGCAGGCGTGTAGGGCATCGGAAAATCCTCAAATGGAAACGAGCCGGTCGGCTGCATCGCGACAACGCGGCGAGTTGGCTCTGCCCCTCACCCTTACCCCCTCTCCGTCGAAACGGGGAGAGGGTTGAGGTGTGCTGCCCTATTTCTTCTTCGCCAAAAGCGCCTTGGCTTCCTTGACGCCAAGTGCCGCCGGCCGTTCGCAGGTGGTCTGCATGGCGACGAACTTGCCGGTTTCGCCGGAGCGCAACAGGCCGGTCATCACGTCGACGGCGTGCAGCGCCAGCTCCATCGAACAGCGGTGCGGCCGGCCTTCCGCGATCGCCACCGCCATGTCGGCGAGGCCCGATGTGCGGTAGTTGGCCATCATGCCTTGCGAATGCATCTCGTTGGGCACGCCGAACGGATGCGGCCAGTTCGGCAGCTTCTTGACCGGCTTGGCCGCGTCGGTGAAGCGAACGTCACCACCGAAGAAGTTCGGGTCCGGCACGAACACCGTACCCGCCTCGCCATAGAGTTCCATCGGCGCGTGGCCGTGGGCCCAGACGTCCCAGCTGGTGATGAGCGTTATAACGGCACCGTTCTCGAACTCCAGCAGCCCATGGATGGTCGTCGGCGTGTTGACCGGTATCTTTTCACCCGCGCGCGGCTTTGAACTGATCGTCCGCTCCTTGGCCGGCGTCGTCGCGAAGGCCGCGACCTGTTTCACCGGTCCGATCAGCTGGATCAGATTGGTGATGTAGTAAGGCCCGATATCGAGCACGGGACCGGCGCCCGGCTGGAAGAAGAAATCCGGATTGGGGTGCCAATGCTCCATGCCGTGGCCCATGACATGACAGGTACCACTCGTGACCTTGCCAAGCTTGCCGGTGTCGATCAGGTTGCGCACCAGCTGGTGCGCGCCGCCGAGGAAAGTGTCTGGCGCCGAGCCGATCCGAAGACCCTTTTTCTGCGCCCGCTTCTTAAGGTCGAGCCCTTCCTTGACCGACAGCACGAACGGTTTTTCCGAATAAACGTGCTTGCCGGCGTCGAGTATCTGCTTCGACACCTCATAATGCACCGCCGGGATGGTCAGGTTGACGATGATGTCGATGTCGTCGGCCCTGAGCAGGTCTTCGACGGTCTCGGCGCGCAGCTTGAACTCCTTCGCCCGAGCCCTGGCCGCCTCCATGTTGATGTCGGCGCAGGCACGCATCTCGATGCCGCGAAACAGCGGCGCCAGCGAAAAATACGCTTTCGAGATGTTGCCGCAGCCGATGACGCCGATGCCAAGTTTCTTTGCCATGCTGATTGCTCCTAATAGGTTTTGGCGGCTGCGATGGAGCGGCGGGCGAAACGCTCGATGTCGTTGGGGTTGTCCTGTTCCATGACGTAGTATTGGGCCGCACTCTTGGCACGCAGCACCTTGATCAGACCGGCCCAGTCGATGGTGCCATGGCCGACATCCGACCAGCCATCCTCATCCAGCCCCTCGCCGGGCTTGGCCATGTCCTTGACGTGGACGGCACTGATGCGCTTGCCGTGTTTCTCGATCCACGGCAACGGATCATCGCCGCCGCGCACCACCCAGGCAACGTCCATCTCCCAGCTGACATCGGGCGCGGATGACAGGATGTGGTCCTGCGGCACCGATCCGTCGGCAAGTTTCTTGAACTCGAAATCATGGTTGTGCCAGGCAAAGCCGTAGCCAGCCTTTTTCGCGGCGTCGCCGACCTTTGCCAGACGCTCACCAAAGCCGCTCCAGCCGGCGGCGTCGGATGGCCGCTGGTCGGGCATCAGGAAAGGGCAGATGAGCAGCGTGATACCGAGTGCGTCGGCGGTTCTGCGCACGCCGTCGAAATCGTTCTCGAGAGCGTCGATCGAGAAATGCCCAGTCGGCATGGCAAGCCCGTTCTTGTCGAGCTCGGCACGGAATGCCTCGGGATCATCATAGACGCCGCCAAAACCTTCGACCTGAGCGTAGCCGAGCTTGCCGAGCGTGGCGAGCACACCGTCCCAGGGTTGGAAATTGCGGGCGCTGTAAAGTTGGAATGACCAATTCATCGTCTCTGTCCGTTTCGCTTGGGGATTGTCGTTGGAAGGTTGGTTCTCGGAAGCTAGATGCGTGTGCCGGTTGCCGTGTCGAAAAGCGAGGCGCGCATCGGATCGAAGCCAAGCGTCACCGCCTCGTCGTTCTTGGGCGTGCGTTCCGAGGTCACCCGGACGCTGAAATTCTGCTGGGCAAGCTTCAGCCAGACCAGCGTGTCGGAGCCCATGGGCTCGACCACCTCGACATTGGCGGCTATCGAGAACGGCCAGCCGGTGCCACTGTTCAGGCTGACATGCTCGGGCCTGATACCGAATGTGACGGGGCCTGGAGCCGGAGGCTTGGCAAAGTCGTAAGTGCCGAGCGGGATCTTGATATCCTCGGCCGCGAACCGCCAGCCGCCGTCCGCGTCTTCCAGACGGCCATCGACGAAGTTCATTGCGGGCGAGCCGAGGAAGCCGGCGACGAAGCGGTTGACCGGACGGTTGTAGATGGTCTGCGGCGCATCGAGCTGCTGGATGACGCCGCCCTTCATCACCGCGATGCGGTCGGCCAGCGTCATCGCCTCGATCTGGTCGTGGGTGACGTAGATCATGGTGTTCTGCAGCTTGCGATGCAGCAGCTTGATCTCGACGCGCAGTTCGGCGCGCAGCTTGGCATCGAGATTGGACAGCGGCTCGTCGAACAGGAACACGTCGACATCGCGCACCAGCGCCCGTCCGATGGCGACGCGCTGGCGCTGGCCGCCGGAAAGTGCGGCCGGCTTACGCTGCAGCAGCGGCTCGATCTGCAGGATTTCAGCCGCCCGCGCGATCCGCTTGGCGATCTCTTCTCTTGGCGTGCCGGCGACACGCAGCCCAAAGGACAGGTTCTTCTCCACCGTCATTTGCGGATAGAGCGCATAGGACTGGAACACCATGCCGATGCCGCGGTCCTTGGGCTCTTCCCAGGTGACGTTCTTGCCCTTGATGAAGATGCGGCCTTCGGAGACATCGAGCAGGCCGGCAATGCAGTTGAGCAAGGTCGACTTGCCGCAGCCGGACGGCCCGAGCAGCACGATGAACTCGCCATCGGCGACATCGAGATTGAGCGTCTCCAGGACGGTCACCGCGCCGAAATTCAGCGACAGGTCCTGGATCGAAACGCTGGTATCGTTGGCTGCCGTCATCGCCGTCACCCCTTCACCGCGCCGGCGGCGATGCCGCGTACGAAAAGCTTGCCGGAAATGAAGTAGACGATGAGCGGCACAAGTCCGGTCAGGATGGTTGCGGCCATGTTGACGTTGTACTCCTTCACGCCTTGCACCGAATTGACGATGTTGTTGAGCTGCACCGTCATCGGATAGGTGTCGGGGCGGGTGTAGACGACGCCGAACAGGAAGTCGTTCCAGATGCCGGTCACCTGCAGGATGATGGCGACGACGAAGATCGGCAGCGACATCGGCAGCATGATGCGCAGGAAGATGCCCCAGAAGCCGGCGCCGTCGACGCGTGCCGCCCGGAACAGCTCTTCCGGCATCGATGCGAAATAATTGCGGAACAGCAGCGTCAGGATCGGCATGCCGAAAATGGAATGGACGATCACCAGCCCGCTGAGGCTGCCGTAGAGGCCGATTTCGCGCAGGATGATGACGATCGGATAGATCATCACCTGGTAGGGAATGAAGGCGCCGACGATCAGGATGATGAAGAACGTATCGGCGCCCTTGAAGCGCCAATTGGCCAGTGCATAACCATTCACCGAGGCGATGGCGATCGACAGCAGCACCGACGGCACGGTGATCCGCACCGAATTCCAGAAACCGCGCGAGAGCCCGTCGCAGTTAAGGCCGGTGCAGGCCGTTGACCACGCCTTGACCCACGGCTCGAAGGTGATCTCGAGCGGCGGTGAGAAGATGTTGCCGAGCCGGATCTCCGGCATGCCCTTGAGCGAGGTGACGACCATGACATAGAGCGGCAAGAGGTAGTAGACCGCCATGACGAACAATGTGCCGTAGAGGAAGACGTTGCGGCGCGAAATCATGCGGCGCGGCTTTGGACCGTAGGGCCCGGCGATGTCCTGGCGCGCGCCGGCGGCAGTGCTTGCTTGAGCGGTGATGTCTGCAATGCTCATCTGCGTCGCCCGAACTCGAGATAGGCCCAAGGCACGATGACGATCACCACCGAGAGCAGCATCATGGTCGAGGCGGCAAAACCCTGGCCGAGGTTCTGGGCGAAGAACATATAGTCGTAGACGTACTTGGCCGGCACTTCGGAGGCGATGCCCGGGCCGCCGCTGGTCTGGGCCACGACCAGGTCATAGACCTTGACGATGCCGGAAGCGATGATGACGAGCGTGGTGATGAAGACCGGCCGCATCATCGGGATGACGATGAACAGATAGGTCTTCCACATCGGGATCCCATCCACGCGCGCCGCCTTCCAGATGTCTTCGTCGATACCGCGCAGGCCGGCCAGCATCAGGCACATGATGAGCCCGGTGCCTTGCCACAGCGCAGCGATCGATATGCCGTAGATGACGATGCTGGAATTGTAGAGCGGGTCGAAGCTGAAGCTCGTCCAGCCTAAGTCCCGCACGACATGCTGGATGCCGAAATCCGGATTGAGCAACCACTGCCAGACCAGGCCGGTGACGATGAAGGAGAGCGCGAAAGGATAGAGGAAGATCGTGCGGAACGTGTCCTCGAAGCGGATCTTCTGATCGAGCAGCGCGGCAAGCAGAAAACCGATGACCAGCGAGAACACCAGCGAGATCGCGCCGTAGATCAACAGGTTCTCGATCGAGATCAGCCAGCGCGGCGCCGCCCACAGGCGGTAATACTGGTCGAGCCCGACGAAGTTCAGGCGCGGCAGGAGCTTCGAATTGGTGAAGGAATAGAGCACCGTCCAAACGGTGCCGCCGACGAAAACCACCATGGCGGTGAGGATCATCGGGATCGAGGCGACCTTCGCATTGAGGTTGCGGAACAGAAGGTTGGGGCGTTCGCTCTTGCTCATCTCGTCAGCCGGCTGGGTAAGGGCGGTGCATTCCCGGCCCTGCATTCGCAAGGCCGGGAATGAGGCGGGTTGCCTCCAGCGTCAGTCCGCCGAAGCGATGAGGTCGGCGAAGCGCTTCTGCGCGTCTTCGACGGTCAGTTCCGGCTTGGCGAAGAATTCGGCGAAAAGGTCTTCCTTCTGTTTCTGGGTGTCCTGTGAAAGCAGTTGGTCCGTCCACGGCATGACGGCGCCCTTGGCAAGAATGGCGAGGCCCTTCTTCATGCAGTCGTTGGCCGCATTGAGATCGACGTCGCCGCGCACCGGCAGGGATCCCTTCTTTAGATTGAAGGCAACCTGCGTCTTGGGATCGAGCAGCGTCTCGGCCAGCACCTCCTGCGCCTTGCTCTTGTCGGCATCCTTGAGCAGCGGGAAGTAGAAGGCGTCACCGCCCGTGGCTATCACCTCGTTCAGCCCAAGGCCCGGCAGGCAGGTATAATCCTTGCCGGCGGTCTTGCCGGCAACCTGGAACTCGCCCTGCGCCCAGTCGCCCATGATCTGGCCAGCGGCCTTGCCGGTGATGACCAGGTTGGTCGCCTGGTTCCAGTCCTGCACATTGGTGTTCTTCGCCATCTTGCGGGCATCGTCCGCGGCCTTGAAGACCTTGGCGACTTCGGGCCCGGCGGCGAACTTGGCATCCTTGTCCTTGTAGACCTTGAGGAATGTGTCCGTACCGCCCACAGCCGCAAGCAGGACGTCGAAGGCACCGGAGGATTGCCAGGCCTGACCGCCGACGGCGAGCGGGATGATGCCGGCCTTTTCCAGCGCCGGCGCTGCCGCCACGAATTCATTCCAGTCCTTCGGCAACGGCACGCCGGCCTTCGCGAAGGCTTCGTTGGACAGCCACAGCCACTGCCAGGAATGGATGTTGACGGGCACGCAGTAGATCTTGCCGTCGATGGTGCAGCCGTCGAGCAGGCTCTTCGGCCGGACGACATCAGTCCACTTGCCCTTGGTGGCGACGTCGGTGAGGTCGCGCATCAGGCCGGCCTGCACCAGTTCCTCCGCCTGCCGGCCATGGTTGAACTGCGTGGCGCCCATCGGATCGCCACCGGTGATGCGGCTGATCATGATTGGCCGCGCCGTGCCGCCGGAGCCGGCAATGGCGCCATCCACCCAGTGGTTGCCGGTCGCATCGAATGCCTTGGCAAGTTCCGCAACCGCCGCCGCCTCGCCGCCCGACGTCCACCAATGGGTGACTTCCAGGTCCGTCGCGGCCGCTCGGCCGGCAAACTGCAACGCGGCCGTCGCTGCCAGCGCAGCAGTCAAAAGTTTGTATCGCATTTCGGCTCCTCCCAGAATCTGAAACGTTACAGATTTTCGATACGGCAATTGCGCCGGCTGCGCAACCCATCAACGAACCGCCCTCGATATTTTTTCGGGCCGCGAACAAATTCGCATGAATGATCGCGCTTCCCATGCATTGCAGCATGGTTTGCTGCGGCGCAAACACCGAAACGCCGCCTGATACGGGCAAAAGGCGGCGGCAGAGGCGATTTCTCCTGGAATCCCAACGCGTTTCGCAAAAGAACGATCCACCTCGTGGCGAGGGACATGTAACTCGATATGGCAATCTGTAACGTTTCAGTATATTGAGGCTTTGCCGGGGCTGGAACGCATATCGTACCGCTATGGCGGCGATTGCCGACATGGCTCGCGGCTGCTATGCGCCTGACGGGCGGGACGAATGGACAGACAGCGTACGGACAAGAACGGGGAGACCTCGGCACAGGGACGGCCGACGTTGAAGACGCTTGCCTTCATGACCGGGCTCGGCGTCACCACCGTGTCACGCGCCTTGAAGGATGCCCCGGAAATCGGCGCCGAAACCAGGCGTCGCGTCCAGCTCGTCGCCAAGCAGATCGGCTACCGGCCGAACCGCGCCGGCGTGCGTCTGCGCACCGGCAGGACCAATGTCATCAGCCTCGTGCTCAACACCGACCGCGAGATCATGAGCTTCGTCTCGGACATCATCTACGGCGTTTCGGAAGTGCTCGCCGAAACGCCCTATCACCTGATCGTCACGCCCTATTCCCGCTCGCAGGATCCGATGGAGCCGATCCGCTATCTCGTCGAGACCGGCTCGGCCGACGGAGTCATCATTTCGCGCACCCAACCGAACGATCCGCGCGCCCGCTACATGCTCGAGCACGGCATGCCCTTTGCCACGCATGGGCGCACCGACATGGGCCTCGTCCATCCCTACCATGACTTCGACAACCATGTTTTCGCGATGGAAGCCGTGCGCCGCCTGGCGAGCATGGGCAGGCACAAGCTGGCGCTTCTGTCGCCGCCGCCCGGGCTGACCTATTATGGCCACACGCTGAACGGCTTTGCCGATGCGCTGAGCGAGGTCGGAGCCAGCGAAATTCCGTTCAACACCGTTTCCATCGATCACACGATCGAGCAGATCAGGACCAGAACCGCGCAGGTGATGCGCCGCGAGAACAGGCCGGACGGCTTCGTCAGCAGCGCTGCCGCCGCGACACTGGCGATCGTCGCCGGCATCGAGGATGCCGGCCTCAAGCTTGGCCGCGACGTCGATGTCGTGTCCAAGCAGTCGTCGGACCTGTTGCACCTGTTCCGGCCGGAATTGCTCGTCGTCAACGAGAACTTCCGCCTAGCCGGCTCCGATCTCGCCCGCTCCGTGCTCGGCTGGATCGGCGGCGCCGCACCCGGCTCGTTGCAGCGCCTGGTCGCCACCAGCGAGGTTCGGGCGTTCAGCCCGCCGGTTTCCGTTTAGGTCCTTGGGCTAGCCAGCCGCACCGCTTCCCCACGGCCCATGGAAAGCGCCCTTGTCGTCGATGCGTTCGAAGCCGTGCGCGCCGAAGAAGTCGCGCTGCGCCTGGATCAGGTTCGAGGTGCCGCGGCCCTGGCGGTAGCTGTCGAAATAGGCAAGTGCGGAAGACAGAGCCGGCACCGGCGAGCCGCACTCCGAAGCCCTCGCCACGATGCGGCGCAGCGACGGATGCGCTTCCTGCATCAGCGCGATGAAGGCCGGAGCCATCAGAAGATTGGTCGAGGCGCCGCCCTTGCTGAAGGCTTCCGCCATGGTGTCGAGCATCTGCGAGCGGATGATGCAGCCGGCGCGCCAGATCCTGGCGATGGTCGGCATCGGCAGGTTCCAGTTGAATTCCTTGGAGGCGCCGCTCATCACCGCAAAACCTTGGGCGTAGGCGGCGATCTTGCCGGCGAACAGCGCCAGTTCGAGATCATGCAGCAATTCGTCCTTGTCGCCGGAAATCTTCGTCACGCCGGCGCTGCCATAGGCCTTTTCCGCCGCCAGCCGCTCGTCCTTGATCGACGACAGAACGCGCGCCGCCACCGCCGCCTCGATCGCGGTGGCCGGAATGCCGAGTTGTTGCGCCTCGATGACCGACCATTTGCCGGTGCCCTTCTGCCCGGCGCGGTCGAGGATGATGTCGACCACCGGCTTGCCGGTCTTCGGATCGTCTGATGCCAGCACCTTGGCGGTGATCTCGATCAGGTAGGAATTGAGCCGGCCCTTGTTCCAGTTGGCAAACACCGTGCCGATCTCTTTCGGGTCCATGCCCAGGCCGTCGCGCAGGATGCCGTAGATCTCCGCGATCATCTGCATGTCGGCATATTCGATGCCGTTATGGATGGTCTTGACGAAATGTCCGGCGCCGTCGGTGCCGAGCCATGCCGCGCAGGGTTCGTCCTTGAACTTGGCGGAGATCGCCGTCAGCACCTTCTCGACGCGCTTCCATGAGTCCTCCGTGCCACCGACCATGATCGACGGCCCATGGCGCGCGCCCTCCTCACCGCCGGACACGCCCATACCGATGAAGGTGAGGTCCGAGCTGGAAAGCTCGGAGAAGCGCCGCATCGTGTCGCGGAAATTGGCGTTGCCGGCGTCGATGACGATGTCGTTGGCCGACAGCACGCCGCGCAGAGCCGCGATCTGTTCGTCGACCGGCTTGCCGGCCAGCACCATGATGATGATCGGGCGCGGCGGCCGGATCGCGGCGGCAAGCTCTTCCAGGCTGTAGCAGGGCACGACCATGTCCCTGAGCGCGCCGGCATTCTCGATGAAAGCGTCCGTGCGCGCCCTGGTGCGGTTGAAGACAGCGATGCGGTGCCCGTGCTCGGCGATGTTGAGCGCCAGGTTGGAGCCCATCGTGCCAAGGCCGATCAGGCCGATTTCGGCATTTTCCATCGTTTCTTCCCTGCTTTCGGATCTTGTTGGCTGAAGCCCGCGATTTTGCCGGGATGATTGACGGGCCTTTTGGGCCACGTCAACCGCCTCGCCGAATTGTGTTGCACGGATGCCTAGCCAAGCTCGTGTCGGTCCGGCCTTACGGCCTGATGTCGACGGGCGCCTCGATCTTCACCATCTGAAAATCCGAGACCAGTATGTCGATGCGCACTGTCCACCGGCCGGGCACCGGGATGACGAGGTTGTCGACACGCCAACTGCCGTCGCCGGGCTTGGCCGCCGCGCGCTTCAGCGGCTCGATGCCGGAATCGGGTTTTGACAGCACAAGCGTCACCTCCTTGGCGTCGAGCAGGCCGAAATCGCCGCTCATGATGAACATCGAGGCAACGACCGGGCCGGCATGGCCCGGCGTGATGCTGAGATCGGCCATCGCTTTCAGCGCGTGGATATGGACCGACACCGGTTGCGCTGCCGCAATCGCGAGGGCTCGTGGCGGCGGCGTGAAGCGCCAGCCCGCGGCAACGCCGAAAATCGCCAACACGATCAACATCTCGACGCCGATCGAGCGGACCAACCTGCGTTGAACTTCCGTCGATCCCGCCTCGGCCGATGCCGTGAGTTTCCAGCGGTTGACGGCGGCGAGCGTGAACAGAAAGACCAGCAGCCCGAGCTTGATCAACAGCAGCCTTCCATAGGCGGTGTCGACCAGCGCCAACGGTGTTTGCACCTGGATGACGGCAAGCACGATGCCGGCAGAGGCAAGCACGGCCACCACCGGCAGGATCGCCCAAGAAAACCGCCGCAGGAATGGCGTGGCCCCCGCCGATTGCCCCTTCAGCGCCAGCCCGAGTGGGACCAATGCGCCGGCCCACAACGCGATGCCGACGCCGTGCAGGAACACCATCGGCCGTGTCAGCCATTGCGGTTCGGCGGCACTGGCATGGCCGCTGGCGGCAAGGGCAATCCCAACCCCGGCCAGGCCGGCCAGCGCAAATGGTTTGGCGGTGGCGCGGGGGCCGGCCAGCGACAGCAGGCCAAGCCCCAGCGCAATCAGCGCGACCAGCACCGTCCAGCCGAAACTGGTGCCGAGTCCGGTCCGCCAGATAACCGCCTGTGCCAGATGGGAGAGCGGTGCCCCGAGCGCATCAAGCCCCTGCAACCCAAGCGACAAGGGCGCCGCGACAAGTCCGCCCAGGATTGCGGCTGCAACGAAGCGCTGTCCGGCGCGGCCACCTTGGGACAGCCAGGCGAGGGCGAAAGCGCCGCCGACGCCGAGAAAAAGGCCGATGTAGAGAAAGACCTTGCCGAGCCAGATGGCCGACCGCGACGGCCAGTCGGCGGCCTCGGACACGGCCGGCGGCGCGCTGGGTGCGCCGATGGAGAACAGTAGGGAACCACCGACCGGATGGCCGTCGGCCGAAATGACGCGCCAGCTCAGCACATGCGTACCGGACGCAAGCTTCTGGGGATTGTCGATCTCTACCGTCTGGTCGCTGAGCCGGAATGACGTTAGCGAAACCGGCGTTCCGTCGGGCTTCACCAGGGTCAGCACCAGTGGCGACACCGGCTCACTGAAGGTCAGCGAGAACTGTGCCGGCCCCTGTTCCAGCACCGCGCCGTCGGCCGGATCGGTCTTGATCAGCGCGGCATGGGCAAAGGCCTGATCTGACACGGCAAGGCTGGCAAGAAACACGATCACGGCCAACAGGCCGGCGGCAAGCCGGCCGGCAGGTTTGCAGGCCATGGAAGCCGTTTGCAGGAGGGAGGTCGTGCTCATGTCACCGCCACGAAAAGAGCGGCGCGCTCGCAACCGCCCCCCGCCTGGGATCATTTCTTCGGCAGCAGCTTGATGCCGGGTGCCGGGTTTTCCAGCGCGTCCTCATCCTGGCCGGCTGCCGGGATTTCGATCCAGCGGTCGGCGGCCCCATCGCATTCCTGCACAACCGGGAAGTAAAGCTTCTGGCCGACAGGGAGATCCGCCGTCAGCGTCGCGCGGAAGACGAACTCGTCATAGAACTCATCCGGCAGGCTGCCGCCGCTCCAGTCGACCTCCTTGACCCCGTCGGTCACCGCCTGACCATAGAGCTGGTAGGATTTGTCGTACTTGCCCTTCTTGGTCTGCAGCGTCCAGCCAGGCTTCGGCATCGGCTTCACCGCGATCACCCCTTCCGGAATCTGCACGCGCACGGCGGTCGTCGCCTTGCCGTCGCAGCCATGCGGCACCCGCAAAACGGCCTTGTAGGTCGAGCCGACCGCCGCCTCCTGGGTTTCGAACGTGACATGCGCGAAGGCAGCACTGGTTCCGAGCGCGAGAAGTGCGCCGGCCGACAAAAGATATTTGTTCATGATGGTCCCTCGGATTTTCAAAATTTGTCGAACTGGCGCGGTCAATTGGCGTGATCGTCCATGGCGCCACCGCCCATGCCTTCGACAGCGAAATCGACGCTGACGGCGCCGGCCTTTTCGAAGGTCAGGGTAGCGGAGAACTTTTCGCCCTGTTTGGGTTGCCGCTTCAGGCCGATGAACATCAAATGATAGCCGCCAGGCGCAAGGGCTACCTTGCCGCCGGCCGGAATTTCCAGGCCGCCGGCAACCGGCCGCATGGTCATGACGCCGTCCTTGACGCCCATCTCATGCAGCTCGGCCTTTTCAGAGACATCCGAGGAAATCGACACCAGCCGGTCCGGCGCACTGCCGTTGTTGGTGATGGTGAAATAACCGCCGGCAACTTTGGCGCCGGCCGGCGTGGCGCGCGACCAGGGGTGGCCAATCTCAAGATCGCCAACCTTGAACTCATGCGCGAGGACGGACTGGTCGCCTGTGAACAGCAGCGCAAGAGCCAGCACGGCAATGCCGACACGCTCTTCGATGCCGCGTAGAATGCCGCCGGGCATAAGACGCGCCGCGTCGGGGAAAAAATAGGACATGGTTGCTCCATGAAGTGAAGGTCGCGCCGTTGCCGGTCGCGAGCAGTTTGATCTTTGGATGGGTACGCCCACGAAAGGTTCCGCCGGGCAAACAGGCTCAGGCCGTCAGCGGCGGCGCACGCGGGTTCGACGGCGAGCGCTCACGCGCAAAGTCGAGATGGATGGCCGCCGGAAAAACAAAGGCGACCGTTTTGAAGGAAAGGCTGCCCAGCGCCAGGCCAGCACCGGGCGGCGGCGCAAAGGCCGCCGAAACCATGCTGCAGCCGAGCATGCAGCATGCCGGAAGATGGGACGGCGGCTGGTTGTCTCCGGGAAGCTGGGTTGCGCCCTCATGGGTGCAGATGACGTTGCCGAAGGCATCGAGCTGCGATGCGTTGGGACCGGCGCCGAAGACGAATGCACCAAGCGTCGACTGGAGCAACAGCAGATAGGCCGCGACAAGCGCGGCCGGCATGCTCCATCGTCTCCTCGATACGCCCAAAGCCCTGCCTCTTCGCAGCAACGAACCATATCTAGCACGGGGCCGGCGGGTGGAAAATCGCCAAATCGCCGCGGCGCCAACGCGGCAGGCTCAATGCATGTCGCCCAAAAGTGTACAGCGATTTTGGGACAACGACATGCATGAAACAAGACTCTGAACCGCGATGCGGTTCAGTGTTTTTGCAGCGACCGGCTCTCCGGGATCGAGGTCAGCAATGTCTGGCGCGCCGACTTCAGGTGCTTGCGGCAAGCGGCGTCGACCTTGCCGAGATCGCGTGATTTCAGCGCCTCTATGTAGACCAGATGCTCACCGATCGCGACTTCGTTGCGCTCGCGTTCCTGCGCCTTGTTCCACTGGTAATGGTAGTGGAAGATCATGGCGATGACATCGTAGAAGTCGACGATGAAGCGGTTGCGCGACGCCCGGTGGATGAGCCGGTGGAAGCGCTCGTCGAGCTCGGAGAATTCGGTGAAGCGGGCGGCTATGTCGTTTGCCAACTGGCGATGCTCGTCTTCCAGGCGGTCGAGATCGGTCCAGACCGCGCTGTCCTGCGGTAAAACGGCAAAGGCAGCCGCCGAGCGAAGTTCGAACATTTCGCGGATTTCGGTCAGCTCCAGCGCGAAGGCGCGGGTAAAACCCTTCAGCACCCAGTGACTGTTGCGACGCTTCTCGATCAGGCCGAAGCGGGAGAAGCGGATCAGGAACTCGCGCACGCTGGTGGTGCCGACGCCGATCTCACGCGCCAGTTCGAGTTCGTTGATTTGCATGCCGGCTTCGGCACCGCCGGCGAGCAGCCGACGCATGAACGACCGTTCGATGATCTCGGCCAGCGTGTCGGTCTCCTCCTCGGGGAAGAAATCATCGGGACGCGGTTCGCGCAGCACCGTCTTGGCCCGCTTGTTCCAGGCGATCAGCCCGGTCTCTTCCATGCGTGCGAGAATGGTGCGCACGGTGGTGCGGCTGACGCCAAGCAAGGTACCCAGTTCCGGCTCCGAAGGCAGGCTGCGCGTTTCGTCGAGCAGCCGCAGGCAGCGGTTGTAGGCATCCTTGTAGACGTTGTTGCTCTTCGACATCCCTGACCCGTTGCACGCCGTCGCTTGCGGCGGCCGGTTTGAAGCGCGATATGACGTTCCCATGACCCAGAAAAGCGAATTCGCTTCCGGAACACCCCAAGGACACGCGGAACTCCCCAGTGAAAAAACAATTGACGAAAAACTGTTTTTTCACGATAAAAGACAATATCTCTAAACAGACGCGTGTCAATCCGTCCGCGCAACCCAGGATCACCCAGGAAACCGCCCGTGAACGCCTCCAACTGCATTCTTCTATCCCCCGCCGACAATGTCGCCGTCGCCAACGGCCGCATCGAGATCGGCA
This sequence comes from Mesorhizobium sp. M0715, assembly GCF_040320355.1. Taxonomy (NCBI): domain Bacteria; kingdom Pseudomonadati; phylum Pseudomonadota; class Alphaproteobacteria; order Hyphomicrobiales; family Phyllobacteriaceae; genus Mesorhizobium; species Mesorhizobium sp. M0715. The sequence goes on from NZ_JAMYPL010000020.1 coordinate 122,907, forward strand.
CCGCGCTGCCGGGCGGTGCCGTCGCCAGTGTGTTGATCGAGCCCGGCCACAAGGTGGCGATCAAGCCGATCGCCGCCGGCGAGGCCGTGGTGAAATACGCCCAGGCGATCGGTCGCGCGACACAGGACATCGCGCCGGGCGAGCACGTGCATTCGCACAATCTGGTGTTCGAATCCGGCCGCTTGCCGGTCGTGCCGCCGAGCGAGGCCGAGCACGCGACGGAGGCCGACCGCACCCGCACCTTCATGGGCTATCGCCGCGCCGATGGCCGCGCCGGCACGCGCAACTTCATCGGCATCGTCGCCAGCGTCAATTGCTCGGCCACCGTCTGCCATTCCATCGCCGACACCGCCAACCGCACGCTTTTGCCGAAATATCCCGGCATCGACGGCTTCGTGCCGATCGTGCACGGCCAGGGCTGCGGCATGAGCGGCACCGGCGACGGCATGATGGTGCTGCACCGTACACTCGCCGGCTACGCCCGCCACCCGAATTTCGGCGGCGTGCTGATGGTCGGTCTCGGCTGCGAGGTCAACCAGCTCACCCTCTACGGCCAAAAGGGCGTCGCTGCCGGCAAGCGCCATTTCAACATCCAGGACGCCGGCGGATCGCGCAAATCGGTGGAAAAGGCGATGGGCGTGCTGGCCGAGATCGCCGAGGAAGTCGGCCAGCTGAAGCGTGAGCCGATCCCGGTCAGCGAGATCGTCGTCGGCCTGCAATGCGGCGGCTCCGACGGCATGTCGGGCATTACAGCCAATCCGGCGCTGGGCGCGGCTGTCGACATCCTGGCCGGCGTCGGCGGCATCGGCATCCTCTCCGAGACGACGGAGATCTATGGCGCCGAACATCTGCTTGCCTACCGCGCGGCAACGCCGGAGATCGCGCAGAAGCTCGACGGCTTCGTGAAATGGTGGGAGGACCATGTCGCCAAGCACGGCGCCTCGATCGACAACAATCCCTCGCCCGGCAACAAGCGCGGCGGCCTCACCACCATCCTGGAGAAGTCGCTCGGCGCGGTCGCCAAGGGCGGCCAGACGCCGCTCAACGGCGTCTTCGGCTACGCCGAAAAAGTCACTGGCAGCGGCCTGGTGTTCATGGACACGCCCGGCTACGACCCGGTTTCGGCGACCGGCCAGGTGGCGGGCGGCGCCAACGTCATCGTCTTCACCACCGGCCGTGGCTCCTGCTTCGGCTGCCGTCCGACGCCGTCGATCAAGGTTGCCACCAACTCGACGATGTACCACCAGATGGAGGAGGACATGGACGTCAATTGCGGCGTCATCGCCTCGGGTGAAAAGACCATCGCCGGCATGGGTCGCGAGATCTTCGAACTGATCGTCGAGACGGCTTCCGGCCGCAAGACCAAGAGCGAGGACTTCGGCTACGGCGACAACGAGTTCGTGCCCTGGCATCTGGGCGCAACACTTTAGATTTTACTGATATAAAGTAGACTGCGCGCCGGTCAGCGGCGGGCCACGGGGAGGTTGTGCATGGAAAGACGCCGCATCGGCCAGACAGCGCTGGAAGTCACCGAGGTCAGCTTTGGCGGCGCTGCACTTGGCGGCCTTTACCGCGCCTGTTCGCGCGAAGCGGCGATGGAGACGCTGCAGGGCGCTTGGGATGCCGGCCTGCGCTATTTCGACACCGCACCCTTTTACGGTTTCGGCCTGTCGGAACGCCGCTTCGGCGATTTCCTGCGCTACAAGCCGCGCGATTCCTATGTGCTGTCCACCAAGGTCGGCCGGCTGTTCCGCCCGGTGCCGGAAGACCAGGTTCCCGATCACTCCTATGTCGATCCGCTGCCCTTCGCGCTCGACTACGACTATTCCTATGACGGCATCATGCGGTCGGTCGAGTTCAGCTATGCGCGGCTTGGCCTAAACAGGATAGACATCCTGTTTGTCCACGACATCGGCGCCTACACCCATGGTGTCGAGAAGACCAAGCTGCACTTTCGCGACCTGATGGACGGCGGCCTCAAGGCACTCGAAGAGCTGAAACGGTCCGGCGTCATTTCCGCCTATGGGCTTGGCGTCAACGAGGTGCAGATCTGTCTGGACGTGATGCGCGAGGCGCCGCTCGACTGCATCCTGCTCGCCAGCCGCTATTCCTTGCTCGACCGCAGTGCCGAAGCGGAGTTGCTGCCCCTATGCCGGGCGCGGCAGACCTCCTTGGTCATTGGCGGCGTGTTCAACTCCGGCATCCTGGCGACCGGGCCGGTGCAAGGCGCACATTTCGACTACCGCCCTGCCAGCCATGACGTGCTCGACCGCGTCGGCGCAATGGAAAGGATCGCCGCCGAGGGTGGCTATCCGCTCGCCGCCGCCGCGTTCCAATTCCCCTTGCATGAACCTGCCGTCGCCACCGTGCTGACCGGCACCGCCAAGCTGGCGAACCTGACGCGCAACCTCCAACTGCTCGACATCGACGTGCCGGAGACGGAATACGCCAGATATCGTCCCCACACGCTGGTGCAGGAGCTGGCGTGAAACTTCATATTCTTGCGGCCACACGAAGGAATGAATATTCCATGTTGACGAAATGTTGGAATTAATATTCCATACATTCCCAGAACGGAACGGAAGCGTGACGGCGTCAATGGGGAGCAGCGCGGTGGATTTGCTTCTGCCAGACCTCGCAAGGACTGATCAAACACCGCTTGCATCGATCTGTTCGATGCATTATCAAAACATGGCAATTGTTTTTTATTGATAAAGTTCTGTTTGGGCCGCGCCTATCCGGACGGAGCTTCCGTAACGTTCACCGGGCGACTTTAGGGAGGAAACCTCATGAAATTCGCGACCAGCATTCTCAACCGCCGCGCCGTCATGGCGCTGGCAGCAGCTTCGATGCTCGCCGGCGTCATGCATTCGGCGCCGGTTTCGGCGGCGGACGTCACCATTCCGATCATCGTCAAGGACACGACGTCCTTCTACTGGCAGATCGTTCTGGCCGGCGCCCGCAAGGCCGGCAAGGATCTCGGCGTCAATGTGCCGGAACTCGGTGCCCAGGCTGAAACCGACGTCAACGGCCAGGTCTCGATTCTCGAGAACGCCGTTGCCAGCAACCCGGCGGCCATCGTCATTGCGCCGACCGAGTTCAAGGCGCTTGGCAAGCCGATCGATGAAGCCGCTGCCAAGGTCAAGGTGATCGGCATCGACTCCGGCGCCGACTCCAAGGCGTTCACCTCGTTCCTGACCACCGACAACGTGCAGGGCGGCCGCGTCGCTGCCGACGGCCTCGCAGCCGCCATCGGCGCCGCCAACGGCGGCAAGATCGAGGGCGACGTCGCCCTGATCACCAACGCACCGGGCGCCGGCTCGCTCGAACAGCGCAAGCAGGGCTTCACCGAACAGCTGGCCGCCAAATATCCGGGCCTCAAGCTGGTCGCCGACAAATACGCCGACGGCCAGGCCACCACCGGCCTCAACATCGCCACCGACCTGATCACCGCCAACCCGAACCTCAAGGGCATCTTCGCTTCCAACCTGATCATGGCGCAGGGCGTCGGCCAGGCTGTCGCGGAAAACAGCCTTGGCGGCAAACTGGCGCTGGTCGGTTTCGACAGCGACGAGAAGCTGATCAAGTTCCTCAACGACGGCGTCATTTCCGCCCTCGTCGTCCAGGATCCGTACCGGATGGGCTATGACGGCATCAAGACCGCACTCGCCGCCTCCAAAGGCGAAAAGGTCGAAGCCAATGTCGACACCGGCGCCAATCTGGTGACCAAGGACAACATGAAAGACCCCAAGATCGACGCGCTGCTCAATCCGAAGCTCTGAGCCGTCGCATCCGCAATCGTCTCCGGGGCACCTCGCCCCGGAGACACAAGCTGCCGCACAAACGGCTTGGCAATCCGCACGCCTGAGCTAGGCTGTTTTCGAGGCATATCCTTGCCTCGCCGCGTGCCAATCGTGAGGCCAGCCTGGGAAGCCAATCCGGGAGGCCAATCTGGGAGGATTGTCATGATTTCGACGGCGCAGGAACTGCATCCCACACCCGTTCTGGAACCGGGGCGGACCATCCTCGAATTGCGCGGGCTGGAGAAGCGCTATCCCGGCACCCACGCGCTGAAGCCGGTCGACCTCGCCTTCAAGTCCGGTGAGATACACGCCATCGTCGGTGAGAACGGCGCCGGCAAATCCACGCTCATCAAGCTTCTGACCGGCGTCATGCCGCGCACCTCCGGAGAGATCGCCTGGGAGGGCCAACCGGCCGCCCTGGCCACGCCGCACGAGGCGATGGCGCTCGGCATCAATGCCGTGCACCAGGAAGTCGTGCTGTGCCGTCACCTGACGGTCGCCGCCAACATGTTCCTAGGCGAGGAGAATTCACGCTTCGGCATCCTGCAGCAGCGCGCCATGGTCAGGCAGGCGCAGACGATCATCGACGACCTCGGTTTCGACCTGCCGGCGCATGTCACGCTTGGCGACCTGACCATCGGCCAGCAGCAGTTGATAGCCGCCGCCCGCGCCACCGTGCGCGGCACCAAATTCCTGATCTTCGACGAGCCGACCGCCTACCTCACCCGCAAGGAGGCCGACCAGCTTTTCACCCTGATCCGTCGGCTGAAGGGCGAAGGCGTGACGATCATCTACATCAGCCACCGTATGGAGGAAGTGTTCGAGCTCGCCGACCGTGTTTCCGTGCTGCGCGACGGCACGCTGGTCGGCACCCGCAACATCGCCGAGACCAACGATGCCGAGCTGGTCAAGATGATGATCAACCGCTCGATCGAGCAGGTCTATCATAAGGAGCATTTCACGCCGGGCGCCGCCATCATCGAGGCGAGGAGCCTGTCCGGCAAGGGCTTCGAAAATGTCTCGATGACGGTCCGCGCCGGCGAAATCGTCGGACTCTATGGCCTGATCGGTGCCGGACGCAGCGAGTTCGTCACCACGCTTTACGGCCGCCACCGCAAATCCGCCGGCCAGATCCTCTGGGAAGGCAAGGAGGTGCAGGTCAATTCCGAGCATGACGCGATCAAGCTCGGCATGGCGCTGGCGCCGGAGAGCCGCCGCGACCAGGGCCTCTGCCTCAACCTGCCGGTCGGCTTCAACCTGAACCTCCCGATCTACAAGCGTATCTCGAACAATCTGCTGATTTCGAGCACGCAGGAGAAGACGCAAGCCGATCGCCAGATCGCCGATCTGCGCATCAAGACACCGACGCGCGGCGCGCTGGCATCCAGCCTGTCGGGCGGCAACCAGCAGAAGATCGTCATCGGCAAATGGCTGGCGCACGGCGCCAAGCTGTTCATCTTCGACGAGCCGACGGTCGGCGTCGATGTCGGCACCAAGGCCGAGATCTACCGCCTGTTCGGCGCACTTTTGTCAAAGGGCGCCGGCATCATCCTGATCTCGTCCTATCTGCCGGAAGTCTATGAACTCGCCGACACGCTGCATGTGTTCCGGCGCGGCAAACTGGTGGCGACGCACGGTTTTCACGCCGCCAGCCACGAGGATATTCTTACTCAGGCGCTCGCCGAGAAACAAGAAAAGCTGGGAGGACAAATATGAGCACCGAGGCGATTGCCGTCGAAAAACCGAAGCGCAACTATAATGTCCTGTTTGGGCTGACGCTTTTGGCGCTGCTGGTTCTGCTCTGGATCCTTCTCTCCGTGGCGACGACGAGCTTCGCCTCCGCCAACAACATGGCCAATCTCTTGCGCCAGGGCTCGATGATCGCCATCATGGCGGTCGGCCAGACTTTCGTCATCATCACCGGCGGCATCGACCTGTCGGTCGGCGCCGTGGTCGGTTTCGCCACCGTGGTCGTGGCCATGATGATCAATGCCGGCTTCCCCATCTGGCTCGCCATTCTGGTGACGCTGCTGGTCGGCGTCGCCATCGGCATGTTCCACGGCTTCGGCATCGTCAAGATGGGCCTGCCGCCCTTCATCATCACGCTGGCAACGCTGACCTCGCTGCGCGGCATCGGCCTTTTGATGACCAACGGCAATTCGATCAACATCAACAGCGACACCTTCACCGCCTTCTCGCGCAATTCCTTCATCGGCATCCCCAACCTGTTCTGGATGGTGATCCTGGTCGGCATTCCGGCCTATATTTTCCTGCACCACAGCCGCTGGGGCCGATACCTGTTTTCGGTCGGCTCCAACGCCGAGGCCTCGCGCCTGTCCGGCGTCAATGTCCAGCGCACCATCTACATGGCCTACACGCTGTCGGGCCTGTGCGCCGCCTTTGTCGGCGTGCTGCTGGCGGCCCGCATCGGCATCGGCAACCCGACGCAGGCCGAGGGCTGGGAGCTGCAGGCGATCGCGTCTTCGGTCATCGGCGGCACCTCGCTGTTCGGCGCCGTCGGCTCGGTGCATGGGCCGCTGCTCGGCGCCTTCATCCTGGCCACCATCAACAACGGCGCCAACCTGCTCAACGTCAACTCGTTCTGGCAGCGCATCATCACTGGCGCGCTGATCATCATCATCGTCTACTTCGACGGCCTGCGCCGCCGCGGCAAGTAGCGATCCCGCAATCAACCGCCGGCCCGCCACACCAACGGGCCGGCGATTTCATGACTGGATTAGCGCATGAAAGCCGTCCTCTGCCGTTCGCCCGGCGATCTTGTCCTTGAAGACCGGCCCGCACCAGAGGCACCGCCTCCCGGCTGGGCGCTGGTGGCGGTCAGCCATGTCGGCATCTGCGGCACCGACTACCACATTTTCGAGGGCAAGCACCCATTCCTCGCCTATCCCCGCATCATGGGCCATGAGGTGTCGGGAACGATCCTCGAGACCGGCGACGGCGTCGATCTTGCCGTTGGCGAGCCGGTCGTCATCAACCCCTATCTTTCCTGCGGCAAGTGCATCGCCTGCTGGCACGGCAAGCCGAATTGCTGCGTCAGGATCGAGGTGCTGGGCGTGCATCGCGACGGCGCCATGTGCGAACGGATCCTGGTGCCGGCGCAAAATCTCTATCCGGCCAACGGCCTGTCGCTGGCCGACGCCGCCGCAGTCGAGTTCCTGGCCATCGGAGCGCATGCCGTGCGGCGCGCTCGCGCCGACCCTGGCGCCCGCACGCTGGTCATCGGCGCTGGCCCGATCGGGCTCGGTACCGCCATCTTCGCCCGCATCGCCGGGCTCGACGTGACGCTGCTCGACATGAGCAGTGAAAGGCTCGCCTTCGCCGCGAACGAGCTTGGTTTCCAGACCCTCGACGGCTCGCGCGGCGCGGTGCCCGATCTGGTCAAGGGAGCGACATCAGGCGAAGGCTTCGATGTCGTCTTCGACGCCACCGGCAACACCCAATCGGTGCAGTCGGCTTTCGCCCATGTCGCGCATGGCGGAACGCTGGTGCTGGTCTCCGTCGTCAAGGACGACATCAGCTTTTCCGATCCGGAATTCCACAAGCGCGAGATGACGCTGATCGGCAGCCGCAACGCGCTGCGCGCCGACTTCGATCACGTCGCCGCCTCGATCCGCAACGGCGCCGTGCCCCTGGCCAAGCTCGTCACACACCGCACCACACTCGCCGGCACGCCGCGCGATCTCGCCCGCTGGGCACACGAGAAATCCGGCCTGATCAAGGCTGTGATCGAGGTCGGATAGAGGCGCCTGTTCGACACGAATTCGGAGATCGTTGAGCGCCCAACTTGGTAGATCTGATGCTTTGGCGACTAGCCGCAACATCCATCGCTTCGTCATCCTATGGCGGAGCGAGGAGCGAAGCGACGCGGCGCAGACCATAGGATCCATGCCGTGACCTGAGAGCGTTGCTTCGGTGCAGAATTCTGCGCCGCTGCGCTCTTCGCCCGAGATCGCGGCATGGATCCTTGGGTCTCCGCGACGGAGCTGCGCTCCTGCTTCGCCCAAGGATGACGACGTTAGCTACAGCGCCGACAGCTTCAGCTCCACCCGCTCGGCCGGGAAGCGCGACTCGGAAAACTGGATCGGCTGGCCGTCCGGCGTGACGTTGACGGCAACCGTGACCAGCACGATGGCGCCCGGCAGCAGGTCGAGGTCGGCAAGGTCCGCCGCATCGGCATGGCGCGCCGACAGCACGGTCGATTGCCGGAGATAGTCGTCGATGCCGAAACGCGCCAGCGATGCGGTGATCGAGCCGGTTTGCGCCATCGCGGCATCGATGCCGGCAAAGCGCCGGGCCTCGAACCAGCCGGCAGCACGCGACACCGGCCGTCCGTCGGCTTCGCCGCGCGTTTCCAACCGGATCACATCGGCTCCCCTGGCAAGGCCAAGGCCCTCGGCAACGCGCTGGCTGGCCGGCTCGATCGACGAGGCGAGCAGGACGATGTGCCGTTCCGTCGTTTGCCCTTGCAGCCCTGTCGAAAAGCGTGTGCGCGCGCCGATCGGATAGGACAGCCGCTTGCGCGACAGTACGAAGGTGCCGCGCCCCTGCTCGGCCCGCAGCACGCCTTCCCTTACAAGGGCCGATATGGCGCTGCGCACCGTGTGACGGTTGACGCCATAGCGTTCTGCCAGCGCCACCTCCGGCGGCAACGCTGCATTCTCCGTGAAATCGCCGATGGCGATCGCATGCAGGATCTTGTCGGCGATCTGCCGCCACAGCGAAACGCCACTGCGCCGCTCGATGCTGTCCGCTGCCAGCCGCCCGACTATCATTGCCCCAACCTTCCAGCGCCCAGTCTTATATCGCTGTCATCCACCCGTCATGGACACGCGTTAGATAATAGGTATAATTTGTATAGTTGTCTATATCAATAGACAAATTGACAAAGAGGAATGCTGCTGATGCGAGGACAGGAAGCCCGCGACCAGGCCGAGCGCAAGGCCGCCATGGCGACACTGGCGCAATCCAGCGGCGATGACATCGTCCGGCTCTGGAATGAAGCCGGATTGCCTTCGGAAGCAGAACTGCTGCGCGGCCCCGAGACCGGGCTGGTCACCGTGCGCGGCCGCATCGGCGGCGGCGGCGCGCCCTTCAACGTCGGCGAGGCGACCGTCACCCGCGCCACCGTCCGGCTGCCCTCCGGGCAGGTCGGACATTGCTATGCGCTTGGCCGCGACAAGCAGAAGGCGAAGCTGGCGGCCATCGCCGACGCGCTGTGGCAGGACCCTGCCCGCCGCAATGAAGTCGAGACCGGACTGATAGCGCCCCTGCGGTCGGCTCTGACCGCAGCGCATGAAAAACGCCGCGCCGAGACGGCGGCAACGAAGGTGGATTTCTTCACCATGGTTCGCGGAGAAGACTGATGGACATTGCAGCGCAATCGATAGAGGGCGGTTTCGCCGATCCGGTCTTCAATGCCCAGACGGTGTTCCGCGCCGTCATGGACGCAATGGCGCGGCCAGGCAGCGTGCAGCCGCTGCCGGCCTTCGCCCGCCCGCCGGCGCCGCTCTCGGCGGCCGCCGGCGCCATCGCACTGGCGCTGTGCGATAACGACACCCCGCTCTGGCTCGACCAGACCCTGCAAGCTTCCACCGCGATCAGACCCTGGCTTGGGTTCCACACCGGCGCGCCATTGGCCAACACACCGGCCGATGCGCATTTCGCCTTCATCGCGGCCCCGGCCGAGATGATGTCGCTCGATGGTTTTTCGCAGGGCACCCAGGACTATCCCGACCGTTCGACCACGCTGATCCTGCAAGTCGGCGATCTCGTGTCCGGCACGCCGCTGTTGCTCGAAGGTCCCGGCATCGAAACCAGCGCCACGATCGCGCCGGCACAGATGCCGCGCCATTTCGTCGAGCAGTGGAAGCAGAACATCAAGCGCTTTCCCAGAGGCGTCGACATCATACTCGCCACATCAGATGGCATTGCCTGCCTGCCGCGCACGACGCGCATCAAGACAATGGAGGCGTAAAAAATGTATGTCGCGGTAAAAGGTGGCGAAGCCGCAATCGCCAACGCCCACAGCCTGCTTGCCGACCGCCGACGCGGCGACCGTTCGGTGCCGGCCCTTCGCCTCGACCAGATCGTCGAGCAGCTGGCGCTCGGCGTGGATCGGGTGATGAGCGAAGGCTCGCTCTACGACCGTGAGTTGGCGGCACTCGCAATCGTCCAGGCGCGCGGCGACCTGATCGAGGCGATCTTCCTGGTGCGCGCCTATCGCACCACGCTGCCGCGCTTCGGCTACACCAGGCCCATCGACACCGCCGGAATGCTGGTCGAGCGGCGCGTGTCGGCGACCTATAAGGACCTGCCCGGCGGCCAATTGCTCGGGCCCACATTCGACTACACCCACCGGCTGCTCGATCCCGAGCTTGCCGCCGGCGCCGACGTCGCCGAGCCCTTGCGGCGCGAGACGGAAGCGCAAGCCATGCCGCGCGTATCGGCGATCCTCGCCCGCGAAGGCTTGATCGAACCGGACGGCGACATGCCGCAGGACCATGTCCCCGGCGACATCACCCGCGAGCCGCTGGAATTCCCGATGGCGCGCGACATCCGCCTGCAGGCGCTGTCACGCGGCGACGAGGGCTTTTTGCTGGCGCTCGGCTATTCCACCCAGCGCGGCTATGCCCGCAACCATCCCTTCGTCGGCGAGATCCGCATCGGCGAGGTCGAGCTTGAGCTCGACGTGCCCGAACTGCCCTTCGCTGTCCCGCTCGGCACTGTCCGCGTCACCGAATGCCAGATGGTCAACCAGTTCAAAGGCTCAGCCAAGGCGCCGCCGCAGTTCACCCGCGGCTACGGCCTGGTCTTCGGCCAGAGCGAGCGCAAGGCGATGGCGATGGCGCTTTGCGACCGGGCGCTGCGCGCCTCCGAACTCGGCGAGGATGTCGTCGCCGCCGCGCAGGACGAGGAGTTCGTCATTTCGCATTCCGACAACGTCCAGGCGACCGGCTTCGTCGAACATCTGAAGCTGCCGCACTATGTCGACTTCCAGGCCGAACTCGACCTCGTGCGCCGCATGCGCGCCGAATACGACGCCCGCGGAAATGCCGACATGCTGGAAGACAAGAAGGAGGCGGCGGAATGAGCCTAGTCGCCCGACCCGCCATCACCGCCACCGCTGTCGTGCGAATGGTCGCCATGCCCGCCACTGTAGCCGCCGCCGATGCCAACGCTCTCGCCATGCGCGCCTTCCCTGGCTGCGGGAAAAACCATTCTTCGGAGGATAAACGCGACCACGCCGACGAACGCCAGCAGCAGAATTCCGATATGCAGCCAAGCGGTCTGGGTCATCCGATTTCGCCCCTGTTTCCGCGTCCTGGACGCCAATTCAATAGCACAATGTGGATGTGATCGCCATGACCGACATCGCCACCTACAACTTCGCCTATCTCGACGAGCAGACCAAAAGGATGATCCGCCGGGCGATCCTCAAGGGCATCGCCATTCCCGGCTACCAGGTGCCGTTCGCCTCGCGCGAAATGCCGATGCCCTATGGCTGGGGCACCGGCGGCGTCCAGGTCACCGCTTCAATCATCGGCCCCGATGATGTCTTGAAGGTGATCGACCAGGGTGCCGACGACACCACCAACGCAGTCTCGATCCGTGCCTTCTTCAAGAAGGTCGCCAACGTCGCGGTGACCACCGACACAGCCAGCGCCACCATCATCCAGACCCGTCACCGCATCCCCGAGCGTCCGCTGACGGCGGGCCAGGTGCTTGTTTATCAGGTGCCTATCCCTGAGCCGCTGCGCTTCCTTGAACCGCGAGAGACCGAAACGCGCAAGATGCATGCGCTGGAGGAATACGGCCTCATGCATGTCAAGCTCTACGAGGACATCGCCAAACACGGCCGCATCGCCACCACCTATGCCTATCCGGTCAAGGTCGAGGGCCGCTATGTGATGGACCCGTCGCCGACGCCGAAATTCGACAATCCCAAGATGCATCGCTCACCGGCGCTGCAGCTGTTCGGCGCCGGCCGCGAAAAGCGCATCTATGCGGTGCCGCCGTTCACCGACGTGGTCAGCCTCGACTTCGAGGATCATCCGTTCGAGGTGCAGACCTTCGACCAGCCCTGCGCGCTGTGCGCGGCCGAGAATGTCTATCTCGACGAGGTCATCCTCGACGACCATGGCGGCCACATGTTCGTCTGCTCGGACACAGACCATTGCGAGAAGCGGCGCAACGCCCCTACCTCCCCCTTGTGGGGAGGTCGCGCCGAAGGCGCGGGGGGTCTTGACCAATCTACGGCCCACTCAACCCCCACCCCGGCGCTGCGCGCCGACCCTCCCCACAAGGGGGAGGGTAAGGAGAAGCAATGACCGACGAACCGCTGCTGCGCGTCTCGGCACTTTCCAAATTCTACGGCTCGCGCGTCGGCTGCGACAACGTCTCCTTCGACCTGTGGCCGGGCGAAGTCCTGGCTGTGGTCGGCGAGTCCGGCTCCGGCAAGACGACATTGCTCAACTGCCTGTCGACGCGGCTGCTGCCCTCCTCCGGCACCGCCAGCTACCGCATGCGCGATGGCCAGTTCCGCGAACTCTACCGCATGAGTGAGGCCGAGCGCCGCTTCCTGATGCGCACCGACTGGGGGTTTGTCCACCAAAACCCGGCCGACGGCCTGCGCATGACGGTATCGGCCGGCGCCAATGTCGGCGAGCGGCTGATGGCGGTCGGCGACCGCCACTACGGCAAGATCCGCGCCACCGCGGTCGACTGGCTGTCGCGCGTCGAGATCGACGAGGACCGCATCGACGACGAACCGCGCGCCTTTTCCGGCGGGATGCGCCAGCGCCTGCAGATCGCCCGCAACCTCGTCACCGGCCCGCGTCTGGTGTTCATGGACGAACCGACCGGCGGCCTCGATGTCTCGGTCCAGGCGCGCCTGCTCGATCTGTTGCGCGGGCTGGTCACCGATCTCGGCCTGGCGGCCATCGTCGTCACCCATGACCTTGCCGTGGCGCGGCTGTTGTCGCAGCGCATGATGGTGATGAAGGACGGCCGCGTCGTCGAAAGCGGCCTCACCGACCGCGTGCTCGACGACCCGCGCGCGCCCTACACCCAGTTGCTCGTTTCCTCGATTCTGCAGGTTTGACGATGAAGTCTCAAAGCGCGTGTTCGCGAAACCTTGGCGCGAGGCACCCCCCTCTGGCCTGCCGGCCATCTCCCCCGCAAGGAGGGAGATCGGCTGTCCCTGCTGCGTTCACCAATTACCAAGGCTGCAAGAAAAGCGCCGCGAGTGAAGCTGCCAATCTCCACCCTTGCGGGGGAGATGGCCGGCAGGCCAGAGGGGGGTGCCTCGCGCCGACACCTCGCAAACACCCGCTTCGAGATTTCACCGTTATTCCGCACATGCAATTCCATTGGCCAGAGGGGGGTGCTGGCCCGCAAACCAACAGCGATTGGAGGACCTTCTGATGCCGACGCCCCTCGTTGTCTCAGACGTCGCCAAGAGCTTCACCATGCATCTGCGCGACGGCATCAAATTGCCTGTTATCGCCGGTGTCTCGTTCTCGATCAGGGCCGGCGAATGCACCGTGCTCGGCGGCCCGTCCGGTGCCGGCAAGAGCTCGATCCTGAAGATGCTCTACGGCAACTACGCCGTCGACGAAGGCCAGATCATCGTCAGCCACGATGACGGGCTGATCGACCTCGCCACTGCCAGCCCGCGCACCGTGCTTGCCGTGCGCCGGCAAACGATCGGCTATGTCAGCCAATTCCTGCGCACCGTGCCGCGCGTTTCGGCGCTGGATGTCGTCGCCGAACCGCTGGTCGAGCGCGGCGAGGATCGCGAGATTGCCCGCGGCAAGGCACGCGCCTTGCTGGCGCAGCTCAACCTGCCGGAGAAACTCTGGGCATTGCCACCTGCGACCTTCTCCGGTGGCGAGCAGCAGCGCGTCAACATCGCACGCGGCTTCATCACCGAGCATCCGATCCTGCTGCTCGACGAGCCGACCGCCTCGCTCGACGCCAAAAACCGCGATGTCGTGATTGAACTCATCGCCGCCAAGAAGGCGGCTGATGTCGCGCTGCTCGGCATCTTCCATGACCACGACGTACGCGAGGCGGTTGCCGACCGCATCATCGACGTCACCGCTTTCGCTCCCGGAAAAATCGCCGCATGACCAGGAAATTGTCCGAGACGCCGCTGGTCCATCCGACGGCGGATGTGCAGAATTCGACGCTCGGCCGCTGGACCGAGATCGCCGACCGCAGCCGGGTGTCGGAAAGCGAGCTTGGCGACTATTCCTACATGATGCAGGACTGCGCCGTCTGGTGCGCGACGATCGGCAAGTTCGCCAACATCGCCGCCAGCGTGCGCATCAACGCCACCAACCACCCGACCTGGCGGCCAACGCTGCACCATTTCACCTATCGCGCCTCGGACTACTGGGACGACGCCGAGCACGAGACAGAATTCTTCGCCCAGCGTCGCGCCAGGCGAGTCACCATCGGCCACGACACCTGGCTCGGCCACGGCTCGACCATCCTGCCCGGCGTCACCGTCGGTGACGGCGCGGCGATCGGCGCCGGAGCCGTCGTCTCGAAGGACGTCGCCCCCTACACCATCGTCGCCGGCGTGCCGGCCAAACCGATCCGTGAGCGCTTCGACCGCCGCACCGCCGACCGTTATCAGGCGCTTGCCTGGTGGGACTGGGATCATGCCAGGCTGCGCGCTTCGCTCGACGATTTCCGGGAACTATCGGCCGAGGCCTTCCTGGAAAAATACGAAGGATAATTCTTCACATCATCGTCATGGCAGCCACATGGCAGGACCTGTTCGATGACTCTCTCAAGCTTTTTCGAGCAGCAGGCTCCCGTGATCGAAATCAAAACTCCCGCCTTCTGCGGCTTCAGGGACATGGAGCACTTCGAGGACCTGCTGGCCCTGGGCCGGCCATAACTCCACACCTGTGGAGCGTAACAAAACTGACATCACCGCGACACGGCAGGTTCATGTGGCTGCGTTAGGCGAGTGCCTGACGATCAATATGGTCCAGACTGGAACCTGCCCCATGTCAGCAAATTCCGCCACGCTCGAAATCCGCGGTGTCAGCCGCCGATTTGGTAAGAACACCGCCGTCAGCGACATCAACATTGCGATCCCGCAGGGTCAGATGGTTGGCATTATCGGCCGTTCGGGCGCCGGCAAATCGACCCTTCTTCGCATGATCAACCGTCTCATCGATCCCAGCCAGGGATCGATCTTTTTTGACGGCGCCGAGGTTTCCCAGTTGCGCGGCTCGCCGCTGCGGCGCTGGCAGCGTGACTGCGCCATGATCTTCCAGCAGTTCAACCTGGTGCCGCGCCTCGACGTGCTGACCAACGTGCTGCTCGGCAAGCTGAACCACCGTTCGACCATCACCAACCTGTTCGGCATGTTCTCGCGCGCCGAATGCGCCGAGGCGGTCGCGGCACTCGAGCGGCTCGACATTGCCCGCATCGCGCTGCAGCCCGCAGGCACCTTGTCGGGCGGCCAGCAGCAGCGCGTCGCCATTGCCCGCGCCATGATGCAGCAGCCCAAAGTGATCCTCGCCGACGAGCCGATCGCCTCGCTCGACCCGCTCAACGCCAAGGTGGTGATGGATTCGCTGCAGGACATCAATCTGCGCGACGGCATCACCGTCGTCACCAATCTTCACACGCTGGACACCGCCCGCACCTACTGCAACCGCATCATCGGCATGGCCGCCGGCAAGGTCGTCTTCGACGGCCCGCCGGAAGAACTCAACCGCGAGGCCGTGCGTCTCGTCTACGGCGCCGACAGCAATGGCCAGGAAATCTCCGAGGCCATCACCTCGACCAGCGTTGCCTTCAGCCGAAAGATCGCCGCATCCGCCGGACCGCTCGAGCCCGCATTCCCGGGATACTGAGAGCGGCCTGGATCGACAGCCCGCGTCAAGGGCACCTGTCAAAATCGAGAACGCTGCCGGCGCGGGGCCGGAACCTACAGGAGAGATTACAGATGTTCAGGAAGATGGTTTTCAGCGCCGTTTCGGTGCTCGCCATGGCGACCAGCATGGCCCAGGCCGCCGACATGAAGGAATTTCGCGTCGGCATCCTCGGCGGCGAAAACGAAACCGACCGGCTGCGCAACTACCAGTGCCTCGCCGACCATCTGAAGGCCGAATTCGGCTTCGAAAAGGTTTCGCTGTTCCCCGCCGCCGACTATGACGGCGTCATCCAGGGCCTGCTTGGCGGCACGCTCGACTTCGCCGAACTCGGCGCTTCCGGCTACGCCAGCATCGCTCTCAAGGACCCGAAGGCGGTCACCCCGATCCTCACCACCCAGCAGACCGACGGCGCCACCGGCTACTATTCGATCGGTCTGGCGCTGAAATCCTCGGGGATCACCGATATCAAGTCGGCCAAGGGCAAGAAGCTCGGCTACGCCGATCCGGATTCGACCTCCGGCTATCTGATCCCGCTGACCCAGATCCCGAAGGACACCGGCGCTTCGAACGAAACCTTCTTCGCTTCGACCCAGTTTAACGGCGGCCACGAGAACAACGTTCTGGCCGTGCGCGACGGCAAGGTCGATGTGGCGGTGGACGATTCCTCCGGTATCGGCGACTTCAAGGACGGCTACACCTCGGGCACCTTCCACAAGGAAGTCGCCAAGGGCGCCGTCGACCCCAACGACTTCGTCGAAGTCTGGCGCTCGGGCCTGATCCCGAACGGCCCGCTGGTCGTGCGCACCGCGCTCGGCGACGAAATGACCGCCAAGCTCGCCGACTTCTTCACGCAGTTGCCGAAGAAGGACAAGGCTTGCTTCGAAGGCGTCGAAGGCGGCGACTTTACCGGCTACGTCCCGGTCAAGGCGGACTTCTACAACGTCATCGTCGAAGCCCGTAAGGCAGCCATTGGCGGCTAACGGCGAAATCAGGAAGGGCGGCGTCGAGAAAACGCCGCCCTTCTTGCATGTCCGATCATGACCCTTTCCGTGACAGCCCCTTCCGGCGCCACTCACCAGATGGCCGACGCCTGGCGTCGCCAGACGTCCTTGCGCCGGCTCTACACCGCCATCGGTGTCGGCCTTCTCATCATCGCGCTTGGCAGCACCATGTGGTTCGCCGACGAGGCCAATGCCGGGCATTTCTTCGACCGGTTGCCGCATTTGCTGGACTTCCTGAGCTGGCTCGTCCCCAAGGACTGGAACGATGTCTGGCGGGCGATGTTCGATATCGCTTCCCCGCATGACACCGGCACCCAGGAATTCAACTTTCCGCTTGGCCGCTCGTATGTCTGGGACAGCTTCTACATCCCCGAATATTTCGAGCTGATGCTGACCACGCTCAACGTGGCGTTGGTCTCGACCTTCATCGGCTTCGTCTTCGCCGTGCCGTTCTCCTTCATCGCGGCGCGCAATTTGACGCCGCATCCGGTGCTGAGGCTGATCGTCAAGCGCCTCATGGAACTGCTGCGCGCCTTTCCCGAGATCGTCATCGCGGGCCTGTTCGCCGCCATCGTCTCGATCGGCCCGATCGCCGCCATCATCGCCATCGGCCTGCATTCGATCGGCGCGCTGGGCAAGCTGTTCTACGAGATCAACGAGAATATCGACATGCGCGCCGAAGAGGGCCTGAGGGCTGTCGGCGCCAACTGGTTCGAGCGGGTGCGCTTTGCCGGCCTGCCGCAGGTGCTGCCCAACTTCATGTCCTACACGCTGCTGCGTGTTGAGATAAATGTCCGCATTTCCACCATCATGGGCGCGGTCGGCGGCGGCGGCATCGGCGAGGAGTTGAAGCTGTCGATATCGCGCGGCTTCGGCGCCAAGACGATAGCCCTCGTGCTGCTCCTGTTCACGACGATCTTCATCGTCGACCAGTTCTCCGCCTGGCTGCGCCGCAAGCTGGTCGGCGAGCAGGCCTTCGTGGTGGGGGCTTGACCATGGCTGCCTTGACCGCCGATCAAATCCAGTCGATCGAAGAGCGCTTCCCGCAGGTGTTTCAGCAGCCGTTCCACAAGCGCTTCGGGCCGCTGATGCTGCTTGGCGGCATCTTCCTCTACCTGCTCTATGCCCTGTGGTTCTTCAACCTGCCGCAGGTCATGCGGGAATCGCACTGGGAGCGGCTGCCGCTGTTTCTGACCCAATGGATCAGCTACGACGTGCAGCCGATCTTCCGCCTCGACGAAACGCGGATCACCGCCAAATATCCACGCTTCTCGGTGCTCGGCCCGAACCCAGATCCGGACTGGGTCAAGACCAATGCCGATGGTTCGGTGACGGTCCTTATCGACGGCGCCGCCAAGTCGGTCACCTTCAGCAAGACGCAAGCGACGATAACTGCCAATGGTGAGACCGTTGCGGTCGCGCTAGGCAGCGGCAAGCCGCTGATCTCCGGATCGGTTCCCGGCTGGATCACCGCGCATGAAGATGAGGTCGTCGCCGACATGGGCTTTGCCGGCGAGGCCCGCGTCGCCGTTGACCGCGTCAGGATCCGAAAGCGATTTCTCGGCTGGGCAAACTTCGTCTTCGACACCCGCTCGCCCTTCTTCGGCAAGTCGGCAAGCGAAGTCGCCTCGCTGATCGTCTCCGGACCGGAACTGAAACCAGGCACGTCCAATCTGGCGCTGGCCGGCGACAACATCTGGAACAACGCCCAGTGGCAGCATGGCGATGTCTGGACGAAGCTCTTGCAGACCATCGTCATGGCCTTTCTCGGCACCATGCTTGGCGGCATCGTCGCCTTTCCGCTGGCCTTCTTCGCCGCCCGCAACATCACGCCCAGCCGGCTGGTCAACCAGGTGCTCAAGCGCTTCTTCGACTTCATGCGTTCCATCGACATGCTGATCTGGGCGCTGTTCTTCACCCGTGCCTTCGGGCCGGGACCGCTGGCGGGCAGTGCAGCCATCTTCTTCACCGAGATCGGCACGCTCGGCAAAACCTATTCCGAGGCGCTGGAGAACATCGACGACAAACCGCGCGAGGGTATTACCTCGACCGGAGCCAACGGCCTTCTGGTGCAGCGCTACGGCGTGCTGCCGGAAGTGGTGCCGGTGTTCATCAGCCAGACGCTCTACCAGTGGGAATCCAACACCCGCGGCGCGACCATCATCGGCGCTGTCGGCGCCGGCGGCATCGGCCTGAAGCTGTGGGAAGCGATGCGCACCAACTCCAACTGGGCCAACGTGTTCTACATGGTGCTGCTGATCCTGGCCGTTGTCTTCATCTTCGACAACATCTCCAACTTCCTGCGCCGCCGGCTGAGCCAGACGATCCACGACTACAACAGGATCCAGGCCGAGCAGGGGTAGGCGCCGGCTGCCGTCTCATGAGAAGCCGGCGGGACAGCACCCCCCTCTGTCCTGCCGGACATCTCCCCCGCAAGGGGGGAGATCAGATGTCCGTCGGCCTTCGCTAGTCTCCAGCGTTGGAAGGAAGGCGCCGCCAGCGGAACCGCCAATCTCCCCCTTGCGGGGGAGATGTCCGGCAGGACAGAGGGGGGTGTGAAGGAACGCGGCGGCAGGTGTTGGGCGGCTTCGCTCAGTCCCACTATAAGGAAGGCGCCTAC
>NZ_JAMYPL010000021.1:0-138525 GCF_040320355.1 Mesorhizobium sp. M0715
ATACCCCTGGCGGGATAAGAGGTTCAGCAGGACTCTGCCGCCCACGTTTCTCTTTCTTCATTATTCAATTTTCAAAGAACAGACACCGCAAACGCAATGTCGTGGCCCGTTTCGCTTTTGGCTCCGGGGCCGTCCGAGTGTCGCTTACGCGGCTCTCTTGAATTTCGCTAAGGGCAGGCTTAGAAGCAAACTCCTTCGTCGCCAGCGGCGAGCCGCCCTCGTTCGTGAGGCGTATATAGTCGCCACACTCGACAACTGTCAACACACATCGACAATGTTTTTGAAGTTTTTGCGACAGAAATTTCGGACCCGATCTGTCGATAGCCGACTGCCCCAGGGGAACGCCGGCAATAGCGATTGGACGGCCAGGAAGGAGCCCTATTGCCGCCGCATTGCCGTTCGACACCAAAGCCAACGAAAGTGGGCGCCGCCGACGGAGCAGCGCCTCTCTTATGAGCCCTACTATATAGGAGTGTGCGATGGGCCTTGCAGAGAAGGTACACCGCCCCGCCTGGTAGAGCGCTCTATAAGAGAAGTGCTTGGGGGCTCGTTCGGAGCCTGGCGCTTCGTTGACTTCACCTGCCATGACAGGCAAATGTCACGGCCACAACAAAAGCGACAAGCCGTTCCGCCCGGGGAAGAAGCAGCCTTTCTGGATGCCAGACACGGAAGATGTCATAGCCGAACTCGGCAACGAGCCGCCGCTTATCGCGGATGGCCGCAGCGGCCCGCCCGACCGGCGCGAGGTTTCTGCACGCTGGCTGTCGGGAACATTTCTCACTGGCGTGACCTCGAGCGTGCTGATGGGCGTGGCGCTGTTCGCCGCCCTTGACGGCCGTCAGCAGCTGGCCACCCCACCCGAGATCGCCGAGTTGATCAGCCTTGCCGGCAACGGGGATTCCGGTGAAGTCGCCAAGACCACCAGGCTGGTGGCGCCGCGTCAGATCGCAAAGGCCAAGGACCGCCGCCGCATGGAAGTGTCGATGGTCACCAAGGTCGGCGACCGCGACGTCATCCACACCATGCCTTTCGTCCAGATCAAGATGGCCCTTGCCGCCGGCCACACCACCAGCCGCGCCTACCCACCCTTCGACCCGATGCAGGTGTTCGGCGACGACAGCGACGACAATGCCCAGCCGGCGACGGCCTCTGCCGCTTCCGGCCAGATCTACGGCGCCAAGGTCGAAAGCGAGATGAGCCTGAAGACCATCGATTTTCCGA
The DNA here is from genome assembly GCF_040320355.1 of Mesorhizobium sp. M0715. Lineage (NCBI taxonomy): Bacteria > Pseudomonadati > Pseudomonadota > Alphaproteobacteria > Hyphomicrobiales > Phyllobacteriaceae > Mesorhizobium > Mesorhizobium sp. M0715. The sequence continues at coordinate 1,222 of NZ_JAMYPL010000021.1, forward strand.
TCGAAACGGCTTCCTTCGACGAAAAGAGTGACCTCTCCGCCGACGAGGTGGAAAAAGTGGTGCGCGAAGCCGGCACCGACCTCAGCGACGGCGCCGTGCAGGTCGCTTCACTTCACTATGTCGACCCGCAGCGATTCGGCGAAGCTTTTGCCGAGAGCATGGCGGGCTCCTACGACGTCAAGATCGTGCCGGAAAATGTCTCGGTGGCGCCCCGCGCCACTGTTGACGACCAGGCGCCGGCTTTCGCCGAGGAAATCATCCCCTTCACCAAGGATCTCGACGTCACCGAGGCTTTTGCTAATTCGGGCTACACGGGTGAAGATGCCACCGGAATGGCCGAAGCCATCGCCAAGTTGCTCAACGCAACGGCGCTCAAAGCTGGAACCGTGCTGCGTGTCGGTCTTGAGGTTCACGGCGATGCCGCCAAGGTCGTGCGCACCAGCGTCTATGACCGGACCCAGCACATCGTCACCATCGCGCTCAACGATCGCGGCCAGTATGTGCCGGCGCAGGAACCGGATCCGAACCCCGAATTGCTGACGGCCTTCGATGATTCGTCGGCGCCCGTGGTGGTGCGCGGCAACCTGCCCAACGTCTATGACGGCATCTACCGCGCCGCCTATTCCTACGGCATGTCCAAGGTGATGACGCAGCGGTTGATCAAGTTGCTGGCGTCCGACGTCGACTTCCAGTCCCGCCTCAGCCCCGCCGACCGCATCGAAGTCCTGTTCTCGCAGCCCGACGGTGACGACCAGACCTCGGACAGCTCCGAGCTTCTTTACGTCTCGGCGACGTTCGGCGGCCAGACCCGCAACTTCTACCGCTTCCAGATGCAGGACGGCGGCACCGACTATTTCGATGAGGACGGCTCGAGCGCCGAGCAGTTCCTGTTGCGCAATCCCCTGCCCGCCGGGAAATTCCGCTCCGGTTTCGGCGCCCGCAGGCATCCCATCCTCGGCTATGTCCGCATGCACACCGGCGTCGACTGGTCCGCGCCGATCGGCACGCCGATCATCGCCGCCGGCAACGGCACGGTCGAGAAGGTCGGCTGGGCCGGCGGTTACGGCAAGCAGATCATCATCCGCCATGCCAATGGCTATGAGACATCATACAATCACCAGAGCGCTTTTGCCAAAGGCATCGAACCGGGCGTGCACGTCCGCCAGGGCCAGACCATCGGCTTCCTCGGCCAGACCGGCCTCGCCACCGGCCCGCATCTTCACTACGAACTGATCGTCAACGGCACCAAGGTTGATCCGATGCGTGTCCGCCTGCCGGTCGGCAAGGTGCTGAAGGGCGATGACCTCGTTGCCTTCAAGCGCGAGCGCGAGCGCATCGACGAACTGCTGAAGCAGGAAGACAGCGATTCGCTGAAGGTTGCGAGCGCCAAGATCGACGGTTGACCCGCTTCAGCCTTGCTGATCTTCGGCCTGTCGCGACCATGGCAATCGCTCACCGGGAATGGTCGTCCAGGCGATGACAGCCGCAAACAGGCAAAGCAGCGCGGTCACCGAAGAGACCGCGGCAAAAGCGGCGTCGCTGGCGGCGAGCCTCGCCGCATCGATGGCCGGCCCAAGCCCGGCTGGCGCCGGTTCACCAAATCCTGGGATGCCCGGCGTTGCGCTCGCGTCCAGCGCATTCGCGTAAACCCATGCGGCAAGCGAGCCCATCGCCGCCACCGCGATCAAACCGCCGATGCGTGAGACGGCATTGTTGATGCCGGAGGCCGCCCCCGTGTCCTTGTCTTCCACCGCCGTCATGATCGCGGTCGACAAAGGCGATACGACCAGAGCCATGCCGAGCCCCATCAGCCCCATCAGCGGGAATGTTCCGGTCCAGAAATTATGGATACCGGCGTAGGTGAGCAAGGCCAGCCCGGCAAACGCAAAAGCCACGACCAGGCTGCCGCAGGCGATCGGAAAACGCGGTCCGATCCGGTCCGACAGCTTGCCGACAGGTCCTGACAAAAGCGCGATGGCTGCCGACAAGGGCAGGAAGATGAAGCCGACCTCGGCCGTGCTCAGTCCCCAGCCGGCGATCAGCAGCATCGGCAGATAGAAAAGGTTGGCCGATAGCGCGAAATAGAGGAAGAACGTCGCCACATTGGCGCCAGCGAAAGCACCGACGCGAAACAGGCTGAGGTCGATCATCGGCTCGCGCTGCCGAAGCTCGAAGATGATGAAGACAGCCAGCAATACGACGCCTGCGGCAATGCTCGGCCCTGCCATGAGGCCCTCGCCGCTGGCGCTCATCGAGGTCAGCCCATAGGCAAGCGCGCCGAAGGCCAATGTCGCGAGCGCTGCACCGCCGAGATCCAGGCTGCGTTTCTCCGTCGGCGTATCGGCTGGAACCTTGGCCAGCAGAAGCCAGATCGAAATAAGCCCGAGCGGCAGGTTGATGGCGAAGATCGCCCGCCAGATGCCGTCGCCGAAGGCCGACAGCACGAAACCGCCGAACACCGGGCCAAGTGCCGTGGTCAGCGCTGAAGCCGCCGCCCAGATGCCGATAGCGCGGCCGCGTTCTTTCTTCGGGTAGGCCTTGGCGATGATGGCGAGGCTGCCGGGCACCATGATCGCTGCGCCAATGCCCTGGACGGCACGAAATGCGATCAGCACAATGGCATTCGGCGCCAGCGCACAGGCAAGCGAAGCGACGATGAACAGCGCAATGCCGGCCACGAAGGCGCGGCGTAGGCCGAATCGGTCGCCGGCGGCACCCCCGGCCAGGATCAGCGCCGACAGCGTCAACGCATAGGCATTGGAAATCCACTGCGCCTCGGCAAGGCTGGCGCCGAGGTTGACGCGGATCGCCGGTGTGGCGATGGCCAGGATCGAGCCGTCTATGAAGCCAAGCGCCGAGGCCAGAATTGCCGCGATCAGCACAAATCGCCGCTGCGACTGCGGACAGAACGTCCCATTCCTGACCGGGCTGGTCAGCGGGACGGCGGCAGCTTTACTCGGTGAATGCATGAAATCTTGCTTAAACCCCTAGCGCACCGGCAACAACCAGCCAGTGGCTTGCTGTCGCTGAAACCAGCCGTTTGGCCAGGTCGCACTCTGTCAGGGCGCAAATGGCACAGTCATGCTGGCGCCGTTACACGCAGCCGGCGGGGATTTCGGTGAGGCGACCACTTGAAAGCTCGGTTTCATTCTGATCGTGCATCTGGTCTATGCCGCCGCACTTCACAGTTCATTGCTGCGCAAGGTTATCGGCTGAAGGTCCGCCGACAAACTCCACCGTGACACCCGGTGAAACCAGCTTGGCCAACTCCCGCGCATCCCAGTTGGTCAGGCGTACGCAGCCATGGCTTTCGGTCTTGCCGATCTTCGACGGATCCGGCGTGCCGTGGATGCCATAGGTCGGCTTGTCCAGGGCGATCCAGACCGAGCCGACGGGACCGTTCGGGCCCGGCGGAATGGTCAGGACCTTGTCGTTCTGGCCCTGCTTGAAATTGATGCTGGGGTTGTAGGTGTAGTTCGGATCGAGCGCGACGCGCGACACCGTGTGTATGCCGGACGGTGACGGCGTGTCCGATGAGCCGATGGTTGCGGGATATGCCGCGACCAGTCTGCCGCCGGCATCATAGGCGAAAACCTCTTTCTTGTCCTTGTCCGCGACGATGCGGGCCACCGGCGTCGAAACCAGTTTTCCGAAATTGGCGACCTTGATGGTTGTGCCGGGACGATTGAAATCGACGTCCGGGTTGAGCGCTTTGAGATAATTCTCGTCCATGTGGAAGCGCTCCGCGAGCGCCTCGGTCACGGACGTATAACCCATGCGGTCGAGTTGCGCCTTCTGGCTGTAGTCTTCCGGGATCGACGCGACATAGGGACCGGCCGCATCCTCCGCTGTGATCGTGTAGTTGGCGAAGGCATCGCCGCCGGATTGCGCAAGTGCCGCCTGGATGGCGACCGCGTCGGTCGATCGCAGATTGGCGCCGGTGATCTGGTTGTAGGCAGCGAGCGCCTTGTCGACATTCGAACCGAAACGCCCGTCGATGACGCCAGGCGAAGCGCCACCCCGGTCGAGCAGCACCTGAAGGGCGGCGACATCCTGGCGCGCTCCCAGCGAAAGTGCTGGGGCAACAGTGGCCTTGTCGTCAGCCTTTGGTGGCAGAGCCGCCTGATCGGCGGGTATCGCCGGCTGGGCAGGGTCTATCGAGGCCTCGTTCAGCGGCTGGCGCTTGATGGTGCCCGGCTTCGCCGGCTGTGGCGCGTCGGGATAATTGTCGTCGTAGCTGCCATCGTCCTGCGGTGGGGGAGGATAGGCTTCGACGGAATTGTCCCCATAGGGATCGTACTCGTCCGCCGGTGGCGGGATAACGCGGCCTTCCTCTTCCAACTGCTGGCGGCGGAACCGCGCCATGTCTTCCGGATCGTCGAGATAGTAGCGGTCGTCGCCGTCGGGGGCGCGGCCCAATTCGCGCAGTCGTGTCTCACGGCGCAGGGCACGACGGTCGAGCCGGGTCTGCGGCGGCTGGATGGCGATGACCTTGCCGGTATCGGCATCGACGATGACGCGGTTGCCTCTAGCGTCGTAGTAGATGTCGAGATTGCCGTCCTGGGCGATAAGGATGCCCCCGGTATCGGCGGCACGGACAATCGGTGGTGCGCTGTCCTGCGTTGGGGCAGCGATTGCATTGGCAGACAAAAGCCCGCCGGCAAGTACCGAAAGGGTGAAGATCGTACGCAGCATAGTGGCGAAACTCTCCGGTCCGTAATTGCCGCCGCCCGGCATTGTTCTCTGGCGAAGCCCCTCGCCAGCAAACCAGTTACCCACCATATGGTTCCAACATGAACCGGGCATGAAGATGGCGGTTTCCCGGCACCTCGACGAATATTGGGTGGCCTGCGGCAAGCCCCAATTCCTTGCGCGCCTGCTTCGTCAGTTTCAGGGCAACAAGGCGATGGCTCTCGCGCAGATAGTCTTTCAGCGCAGCATCATCCATGCTCTGGCTTGTCCGACGCTGGATCCATGTCATGCCGCGCGAGGCAAGATAGGGCGCTGGTCGCAGGCCCGGCTGCTCCTTGAGCACATCATAGGCGATTTCGGAGCATTGAACGTGACGAAGAGCTGCTGGCCCTGGTCCCAGCCGCCGATCGCGAAGACCTTGGCTCCGACCTTCCAGACATGGGCTCCGCCCCACTGGACGACATGGCTCGTCGCAGGCAGCGATGCGCAGAAGCTGTTATAGTCGTCCAGCGTCATCCCCGCCCCCGTTTATATGAAAAAGCCGCGCGTCCAGGATGGACGCGCGGCTTTGGATCAGGCTGCCACTTCCGCCGCCACAATCGTCGGTTTCGAGCGGAAGTTCAGCCGATCGGAACCGGCTGTCACCTTGACGGTCGAGCCGTCGAGGATGTCGCCGAGCAGGATCTTCTCCGCCAGCGGGTCCTGCAATTCCTTCTGCATCACTCGCTTCAGCGGTCGCGCGCCATAGGCAGGGTCGTAGCCCTTGGCCGCCAGCCAATCGATCGCCTCCTGGTCCAGCGAAAGTGTGATCTTGCGATCGACAAGCAGGCTCTCCAGCCGCTTGAGCTGGATCTCGACGATGCGGCCCATATCCTGCCGGCGCAGCCGGTGGAACAGGATCACCTCGTCGACGCGGTTGAGGAACTCCGGCCGGAACGACGCCCTGACGACACCCATCACCTCGTCGCGAACCAGATCGACGTCCTGATCCTCGGTGAGATTGACGAGATATTCGGCGCCCAGGTTCGACGTCATGATGATCAGCGTGTTGCGGAAGTCGACCGTGCGGCCCTGGCCATCGGTCAGGCGGCCATCGTCGAGCACCTGCAACAGCACGTTGAACACATCGGGATGCGCCTTCTCGATCTCGTCGAACAGCACGACCTGATAAGGCCGGCGCCGCACCGCTTCGGTCAGCGCGCCGCCTTCCTCATAGCCGACATAGCCGGGAGGCGCACCGATCAGCCGGGCGACCGAGTGCTTTTCCATGAACTCCGACATGTCGATGCGCACCATCGCGCTGTCGTCGTCGAACAGGAAGCTTGCCAGCGCCTTGGTCAACTCGGTCTTGCCGACGCCCGTCGGCCCGAGGAACATGAACGAGCCGATCGGCCGGTTCGGATCCTGCAGGCCCGCGCGGGCGCGCCGCACAGCTTTCGAGACAGCTTGCACCGCCTCGCCCTGGCCGACGACACGCTTGCCGATCTCGTCTTCCATGCGCAGCAGCTTGTCGCGCTCGCCCTGCAGCATCTTGTCGACCGGAATGCCGGTCCAGCGCGAGACGATATGGGCGACATGATCGGGGGTGACCACCTCTTCGACCATGCCGGCTTTGCCGTCCTGGGTTTCGGCCTCCTTCAGCTTCTTTTCCAGCTCCGGGATCTTGCCATAGGCAAGCTCGCCGGCGCGCTGGAATTCACCCTTGCGCTGGGCAATGGCAAGGTCGTTGCGCGCCTCGTCGAGCTGCTTCTTCAGATCGGCGGCCAGCCCGAGCTTCTGCTTCTCCGCCTGCCATTTGGCGGTGATCTCGGTCGATTCCTCCTCAAGGCCGACGAGTTCCTTTTCCAGGCGGGCAAGCCGATCCTTCGAGGCGCCGTCCGTCTCGACCTTCAGCGCCTCGCGTTCGATCTTGAGCTGCATGATGCGGCGATCGATCTCGTCCAGCGCCTCGGGCTTGGAATCGACCTGCATGCGCAGCCGCGATGCGGCTTCGTCGACCAGGTCGATCGCCTTGTCCGGCAGGAAGCGGTCGGCGATGTAGCGGTTGGACAGCGTCGCCGCCGCCACCAGCGCCGAATCCGAAATACGCACCTTATGGTGCTGCTCGTACTTCTCCTTCAGGCCGCGCAGGATCGAGACGGTGTCTTCCACCGTCGGCTCGTCGACGAACACCGGCTGGAAGCGGCGGGCAAGCGCTGCATCCTTCTCGACATGCTTGCGATACTCATCGAGCGTAGTGGCGCCGACGCAGTGCAACTCGCCCCGCGCCAAAGCCGGCTTCAACAGGTTCGACGCATCCATGGCGCCATCCGCCTTGCCGGCGCCGACCAGCGTGTGCATCTCGTCGATGAACAGGATGATGTTGCCGTTGGCCGAGGTGACTTCGGAGAGCACTGCCTTCAGCCGCTCCTCGAACTCGCCGCGATATTTGGCGCCGGCAATCAGCGCGCCCATGTCGAGCGCCATCAGCTGCTTGTCCTTCAGCGATTCCGGTACGTCGCCATTGACGATGCGCAGCGCCAGGCCCTCGGCGATCGCCGTCTTGCCGACGCCGGGTTCGCCGATCAGCACGGGATTGTTCTTGGTGCGGCGCGACAGCACCTGGATGGTGCGGCGGATCTCGTCGTCACGGCCGATCACGGGGTCCAGCTTGCCGGCACGGGCATCCGCGGTCAGGTCGCGCGCGTATTTCTTCAGCGCGTCGTAGCCCTGTTCGGCACTCGCCGAATCGGCGGTGCGGCCCTTGCGGACATCGTTGATGACCTGATTGAGCGCCTGCGCGGTGACGCCGGCCTTGGCCAGTATGTCGGCGGTCTTGGCCGATTTCTCCATGGCGAGCGCCTGCAAGAGCCGCTCCACCGTGACAAAGCTGTCGCCGGCTTTCTTGGCCAGTTCCTCGGCGGTCGAAAACACTTTTGCCAGCGGCTGCGCCAGATAGAGCTGGCCATTGCCGCCCTCGACCTTGGGCATCGCTTCGAGCGCCGCCTCGACGCCAAGCTTGACGTCGCGGACGTTGCCGCCGGCGCGTTCGATCAGCGACGCGGCCAGGCCCTCATCGTCGTCGACGAGCACTTTCAGGATATGTTCAGGGGTGAATTGCTGATGGTTGCGGGAAAGCGCCATGGTCTGCGCGGACTGGATAAAGCCGCGCACGCGCTCTGAGTATTTCTCGAGGTTCATATCTGTCTCCTTCCATCACCGGCCCGCTTTGCGGCACCGGATCCGATTGCGGTGACGGACCCGCCCATTCGAGCCGGGTCCAGTTGAGGCTGATATGGTGCACAAGCTCCGAACCCTCAAGACGTCTCGATATCGGCAACTTCATAATATTGCACGGCCGCCCAAACGAAAACGGCGGAGATTCCTCCCCGCCGTTCCATGTCTTGAGGTGCCGTTCGATCAGTTGTCGATATCGACATTGACCGGCTGGGCATTGCCGCTTTCGACCGGGGCCGCCTCGGCACTTTCGCCACCGCCATCAACCTGATCGGCGTTCACGCGCGGGCGGCGCGGACGACGCGGACGACGGGCAGCCCCGCTTTCAGCGGCCGCCTCGTTGAGTTCGGCCTGGGCGGCAAGACCTGCCGGGGAAAGATTCTCGAACGACGGAGCCGGTTCGGCCGGCGCTACAGATTCGGTCGGCGAAACGGCTTCGCCCTGAACCGGGGTCTCGTTGCCCTGGGGCTGACCACCTTGCTCCACAGACGAACCAAAGTCGCGCTGGCCGTTCTGGCCATAACCGCCATTGGGGCGACGATCGCGATGGCGCCCGCCATTGTTGTCGCGGCCACCATTGTTACGCCCGCCATTGTTATCGCGGGCCTCGCGGCCACCTTCCCGGTTGAGCGCAACCTCGGCAGGCGTCCCTTCGATGACCGGCTGCGGGCCGGCGCCATGGTTGATCACCGGGATCTGGACGTCGGAAACAGTGTTGCTGTTGTTGTTGCCGCCATTGTCGAAATCGTCGCGATCCTCGTCGCCGTCATCGTCGAAATCATCGCGATTCTGCTGCGCGTTCTGGATCGGCATCTGCGCCTGTGCGGCCGCGATGATGCGATTGTAGTGCTCGGCGTGCTGGAGATAGTTCTCCGCCATGACCCGGTCGCCGGAGCTGTGAGAATCGCGGGCAAGGGTGGCATATTTTTCTGCGATCTGCTGAGCCGAACCGCGGATCTTCACATCCGGGCCATTGCTCTCGTAGTTGCGCGTCAGGGGATTAGGCCCCTTGCGGTTGTTGTTATTGTTGTTGTTATTGTTACCACCGCCGCCGCCACTATTGTTGCGACCGCGCATGCGCCTGTTCTGCTGTTGTGGCCTCATCAAACTCTCTTCATTTTGAAATTTTCGAAAAACTCTTCACGAACGGAGGCGCTCATGCAGCCAGCCGTTTCGTCTCTTCACCGGCGTTCGCCCGCATCGATTGCGTTGGCGCCACGTGCCATCCTGTTCCGGTTACATCACTTGCCGGACGATTCCCGCACGAAGCTTGGGCATCGTTTGCGCAAGAAGGCAGCTATTTCCAAGGAAAACCGAATCGCTAAGAGCACTGCCTGCTTCGTCTCATCCGGTTAAGGCGACCCTAGCCGCATTCCCCGGCATTGCCAAGCGCTTTTTTGCACTGCGTCAAGGCTTTATCCTTTCAAAGACAACAACCCTGTCGTTTCCACCGAGGTCACGAAAAGCACCGCCCGGCACATAGCCGGCTGCAGCGAATATCTCGCAGACCTCGTTGCGTTGCGTATGGCCGATCTCGACCGCAATCCTGCCTTCAGTTTCCAAAAACCTTGCCGCTTCCGCAGCGATGGTTGTGTAGGGGTTCAGACCGTCCGCGCCACCATCCAGGGCCAGGTGCGGGTCGAAATTGCGGACTTCGTCCTGCAGATTTCCAATGTCTTCCGTGGTTATATAGGGAGGGTTTGCGACAATTACATGGTACCGGCCGGAAACTTTTTCGAACCAGTCCGACTGCAGCGTCGTGAACCGGCCTGCAAGACCCAGTTGCCCGGCATTGCGCGCCGCCGTCGCCAGCGCACCCGCGGACAGATCGACGCCCGTGGCGTTAGCCGTCGGCACGACGCTGAGCAGCGCCAGCGCAATGGCGCCGGTGCCGGTGCCAAGATCGAGGATGCGGCACTCGCCTTCCCGCGCCGCAACTGCCTTGACGAAGGGCAATATTGCCTCGACCAGCGTTTCGGTATCCGGCCGCGGCTCCAGCGTTTCCGGCGACAGCGACAGGCGCAAACCGTAGAATTCACGATAGCCGAGGATGCGATGCACCGGTTCGCCGCCAGCGCGGCGTCTCAAGGCGGCATCGATTTCGGCAACAACGCCGGCGCCGAGCCTGCGTTTGGGGTCCGCAATGGCTTGCGTGCGCGTGGTGCCGGAAAAATGCTCGACGATCAGCCTCGCATCGAGCGCCGGATCATCGATAGCGGCAGCGGCAAGCCGAGCCTGCGCTTCCCGCAGCAGCGGCCCGAGTGCATCGGGCAGGTCAGTCATCGATGCCGATGTCGGCGAGCAATTTCGACTGGTGATCGGCGATCAGCGCGTTGATGATCTCGTCGAGTTCGCCCATCATTACCCGGTCGAGCTTGTAGAGCGTCAAATTGATGCGGTGGTCGGTGACGCGGCCTTGCGGAAAATTATAGGTGCGGATGCGTTCCGAGCGGTCACCGGAACCGACCTGTGACTTGCGCGATTCGGAACGCTCCTCGTCAGCCTTTCCGCGCTCCAGATCATAGAGCCGGGCCCGCAGGATCTGCATGGCCTTGGCGCGGTTCTGATGCTGCGATTTCTCCGCCTGCACGACCATGATGCCGGTCGGCAGATGGGTGATGCGGACGGCCGAATCGGTGGTGTTGACGTGCTGGCCGCCCGAACCCGAGGCGCGCATCGTGTCGATGCGGATGTCTTCGGCCCTGATGTCGATGTCGACCTCTTCGGCTTCGGGCAGCACCGCGACGGTTGCCGCCGAAGTGTGGATGCGCCCGCTCGCCTCGGTTGCCGGCACGCGCTGCACCCGGTGCACGCCGGATTCGAACTTCAGATGCGCAAAGACGCCCTTGCCGGACACGGTGGCGATGATTTCCTTGTAGCCGCCGGCATCGCCATCGCTGGCCGAGGCGGTCTCGAAACGCCAGCCGCGTTCGGCGGCGTAGCGCTCATACATGCGAAACAGGTCGCCGGCGAACAGCGCCGCCTCGTCTCCGCCGGTGCCGGCGCGGATTTCGAGAATAGCGTTCTTGTCGTCGGCGGCATCCCTGGGCAACAGCAGGATCTGAATGTCCTTCTGCAGCGCCTCGATGCGGTCTTCGATCTCCGGCAGCTCGGCCTCGGCGAGCGCCCGCATCTCGGCATCGGTGCCCTTGTCGGCAAGCATGGCTTCGAGGTCGGCCTGCTCACGCTCGGCCAGGCGCAGTGCCCTGACCTTGGCAACCATGTCCTGGATTTCGGCATATTCGGACGCCATGCGCACATAGGCATCCGGCGCCGGGCCGGCTGACATCTGCGCTTCGAGCATCTCGAAACGCTTGACGACTTGATTCATACGATCGCGGGGCAAATTGACCATGATGAGGCTGCTATAACGGGATCGAACGGTCGTCGGCAAAGGCCTGCAGCAGCGCTCGCATCGGCAAGCCCTGTGCCGGAGCCATCAGATTGTCGTCGAAAAACGCCTTCAACTCGTCCAGCGGCAGTTCCGTCAGCATCGCCTTGACCGGACCGATCGATGCCGGCGACATCGAGATCGAACGGAAGCCGAGTCCGATCAGCGCCATCGCCGAAATCGGCTTGCCTGCGAGTTCGCCGCACAGCGTCACCGGCGTATTGTTGCGGACGCCGGCATCGGCGATCTGCTTGAGCACCCGCAGGAACGGCGCCGACAGCGTGTCGAAGCGGTTGGCCAGTTGCGTGTTGCCGCGGTCGACGGCCATGACGAACTGGAACAGGTCGTTCGAACCGACCGAGACGAAATCGACCGACTTCATCAGTTCATCGAGCTGGAACAGGAGCGACGGCACTTCCAACATGGCGCCCAACTTCAGGCTGGTCGGCAAATGATGGGCAAAGCGCGAGAGATGCCGCACCTCGCGGTCGATGATCTCGCGTGCCTGGGTGATCTCGCCAAGCTCGGTCACCATTGGCAGCATCAGCTTCAATTCGCGGCCGCCGCTGGCCTTGAGCAACGCGCGAATCTGGGTGCGCAGCAGGCCCGGCCGGTCGAGCGTCAGGCGGATCGCCCGCCAGCCAAGCGCCGGGTTCTCTTCCTGGATCGCGCCCTTGAAATAGGGCAGCACCTTGTCGCCGCCAATATCGATGGTGCGGAAGGTGACCGGCTTGCCACGCGCCGCCTCGAGCACGTCGCGGTAGAGCTTTTCCTGGGCTTCGGCCCGGGGAAATGTCGAGGCGACCATGAACTGAAGTTCGGTGCGGAACAGGCCGATGCCGGCCGCACCCGCTTCGGCAAGCTGCGGCAGGTCGACGGCAAGACCGGCATTCATCAGCAAATCGACCTGGACACCATCTCTGGTCGTCGACGGCTTCTTGCGCAGCTCGCGGTAGACCTCTTGCCGGCGCGCCCTGAAACGCACCTTTTCGGCGTAGGCGGCTTCGAGATCTGGCTGCGGCCGCAAATGGATCACGCCCTCTTCGCCGTCGACGATGATGGCATCGCCGTTTTCCGCCATGGAAACGGCGCCCTTCATCTGGCCGGCGACGGGGATGCCCATGGCACGCGCGACGATGACGACGTGGCTGGTCGCCGCACCATCCTCGAGCACCAGCCCGCGCATCTTGTCGCGGGGATAATCGAGCAGCTCGGCGGCCCCCATCGAACGGGCGACGATGATGGCGTCCTTCGGCAGCGATGCCGCGACATCTTCCGGCCCGCGCCCCATCAGCTGGCGCAGCAGGCGGTTGGCGAGGTCGTCGAAATCGCTCATCCGCTCGCGCAGATAGGGATCGGTCATGTGCAGCATGCGGGCGCGCATGTCGCTCTGCACCTTTTCCACCGCCGCTTCGGCCGTCAGGCCGTTGCGGATGGCCTCTTCCAGCCGCCGCACCCAGCCGCGATCGTTGGCGAACATGCGATAGGCTTCCAGCACCTGGCGATGCTCGCCTTCGAAGGCGACGTCGCGGCGTTCCAGCATGTCGTCGATGGACAGCCTGAGCGAGCTGAGTGAGGTCTCGAGCCGGCGGACCTCTTCCTCGCTGTCTTCGTTGAAAAGATTGGTGACGACGATGCGCGGCTCGTGCAGCACGACATGGCCGAGCCCGACGCCTTCATTGAAGGACAGGCCGGTGAAGCTGACAGGACGGCGCAGATCGAGTTCGAGGCCGGGCCGGGTCAGCCGCGCCAGATCGCCGGTGGCGATCATCTCGGCGATCACCATCGCGGTGGTTTCCAGCGCCTCGACCTCGTCGTCGCGGTAGTGGCGCATGGTCTTGTTTTGCACCACCAGCACGCCCAGCGTGCGCCCTGCCCGCAGCACCGGCACGCCGAGGAACGAGTTGTAGATCTCTTCTCCGGTCTCCGGCAGATAGGCGAAGGCAGGGTGTTCCTGCGCATTGGACAGGTTGAGCGGCCGCGCGCTGGCTGCGATCGTGCCGACCAGACCTTGGCCCAGCCGCAACTGCGCCAAATGGACGGCGTTCGGGTTCAGACCTTCGGTGGCGTAGAGTTCGAGCACCGAATCGGCGCGCAGCACATAGAGCGAGCAGACTTCCGCGACCATGTTGGAGGCGATGTCGCGCACAATCCGGTCAAGCCGCTCCTGCGGCTCCAGCGGCTCCTGCATGAGCTCGCGGAGCCGTTTGAGCAAAACGCGCGGGCCACTGGCCTGATCACGCATCGCGGCTTGTTCTCCAATGGGCATTCTGCCCGCCGCAGTTTCCACCGCGACCGGCGCACACGCAACAACTCAAATCGTTCTCGCTACTGCTTATCCAGACCGTAGACGGAATGCAAAGTACGAACCGCAAGTTCCGTATATGGACCGTCGATCAGGATCGAAATCTTGATCTCGGAGGTCGTGATGGCGCGGATGTTGATCGATTTGTCGGCCAGCGCCTTGAAAGCGGTGGCGGCGACGCCGGCATGGCTCCTCATGCCGATGCCGATGACCGAAACCTTCGACATGCCGGCTTCCGACTGCACGACATCGTAGCCGATCGAGGCCTTGAGGCGTTCAAGCACGGCCAGCGCCTTGTCGACATCGCCCGACGGCACGGTGAAGGTCATGTCGGTGAACTTGCCGTCCTCGGAAATGTTCTGGACGATCATGTCGACATTGATGTTGGCCTCGGCCAGCGGCCCGAAGATGCCGGCGGCAACGCCCGGCCGGTCGCCGACCCGGCGCAGCGAAATCTGCGCTTCGTCCTTGGCGTAGGCAATTCCGGTGACGACCTGCTGTTCCACGATCTCTTCCTCGTCGCAAATGAGCGTTCCGGGCGGATTGAGCAAATCCCCCATTCCGGGCGCGTCGGGATCGTCGAAGGACGACCGCACGAAGGTACGCACCCTGTGCACCATGGCAAGCTCGACCGAACGCACCTGCAGAACCTTGGCGCCGAGCGAAGCCATTTCAAGCATTTCCTCGAACGAGATCTTGGCCAGCCGCCGCGCCTTGGGCTCGATGCGCGGATCGGTGGTGTAGACCCCGTCGACATCGGTGTAGATGTCGCAGCGATCGGCCTTGACCGCCGCGGCGATGGCGACAGCACTAGTGTCGGAGCCGCCGCGGCCGAGCGTGGCGATGCGATTGTCCGGGCCGATGCCTTGGAAACCGGCGATCACCGCCACCTGGCCCTCGCCGAAGCGCTTGATCAGGAACGCGCCGTCGATGTCGAGGATGCGCGCCGCGCCATGCGCATTGTCGGTCTTGATCGGGATCTGCCAGCCCTGCCAGGAACGTGCATGCACGCCCATATTCTGCAAGGTGATGGCCAGAAGGCCGGCCGTGACCTGTTCGCCGGAAGCGACGACCGCGTCATATTCGCGTGCATCGTGCATCGGCGAGGCCTCACGCGTCCAGCCGACCAGTTCATTGGTTTTTCCAGCCATCGCCGAAACGACCACCGCCACCTCGTGGCCGGCGTCGACCTCGCGTTTGACGTGACGCGCCACGTTGCGGATGCGGGCGATGTCGGCGACCGAGGTTCCGCCGAATTTCATCACGATGCGCGCCATGGGAGCGAAATGCCTTTGCCTGAAGCCGGACCCGGCCAAAAGCCGGAATCCCGAAAAGCGGAAGGCCGGCTGACGCCGGCCGCTGAATGCGCGGCCTCCTTAGCCAAATGATGAAGGTTTCGCAAGGCTGGCGGCCGATTGCCGGTTCCAGAAGCCGGCATATTGCCTTCCGCCCCGCCGCCGCCTACGAAATGCTGCCTGCGGGGAATTCTTTTGGTTCGGCATAACAGATGATGATTGCTCGTCTTCGACGCGCCATGCGATGGCAATCGCTCCCGCTTGTCGCCGGCTTTGCCGTGCTGGCGCTGATTGTCGGCAGCCGTGCCATGCTGGTCGAGGAACAGCGGGCCAACCGCGCCGCCGCGCGCGAGGCAATCGAATATCAGCAATTGCTTTCGGGACTGCTTTCGCTGGCGCAAGATGCAGAGAGCGGCCAACGCGGCTATCTGCTGACCGGCGAGGAATCCTATCTCGATCCCTATCAGCGCGCTGTCGGCGCCATTCCGGGGCAACTTGCCCGCATCGACAGCTTGACTGCCCCTGACGACCAGCTCGTCCAGCAGATCAGCCATATGAAGGACGCGCTTTCGCAAAAGCAGGCTGAACTGGCCGAGACGATTGCCCTGTACGACCAGGGCAATGCGACGAATGCGCTGGATCTGGTTCGCAGCGGCCAGGGCAAGGCCGTCATGGAGGAAATCCGGACCAGCATGGATACGGTCCGACGCATCAGCGCCGCAGCCGTCGCCGCGCGCGATGCGCATACCGACCAGGTCGAGGCCTGGTTACGCATCGGTTCGGTGGCGGCGCTGCTGGCGATCTTCCTGCTTGCCGGCTACGCGATCAGGGAATCGCGCCGCCGCTTCCGTGAGGTTGCCGTTGCCCAGGATGAGTTGGTGCGCAAGAACGTCGCCCTCGGCAAGGAGATCGAGACACGCGAAAAGGCCGAATCCCAGATCCGCCAGATGCACAAGATGGAGGCTGTCGGCCAGCTTACAGGCGGCATCGCCCACGACTTCAACAACATGCTGGCGGTGATCATCAGCGCCATGAACCTCGCCCAGCGCAAGCTGGCGCGCGGCGAGCACGACATCGCACAATTCGTCGATGCGGCGATCGATGCCGCGACCCGTGCCGCCAATCTGACGGCCCGGCTGCTCGCCTTCTCGCGCCAGCAGCCGCTGGCGCCGCAGATCGTCGACGCCAACCGTCTGCTGACCGGCATGTCCGACCTGATCCGTCGGGCACTCGGCGAAACCATCCGCATCGAAACGGTGCTGGCGGGAGGCTTGTGGAAAACCCATGCCGACCCGAGCCAGATCGAGAACGCCGTTCTCAACCTGGCCGTCAACGCGCGCGACGCCATGGGCGATGATGGCAAGCTGACCATCGAGACCGCCAACAGCCATCTCGATGAGAGCTACGCCGCCGCCCATGCCGAAGTCGCGGCCGGCCAGTATGTGATGATCGCCGTCAGCGACACCGGTTCGGGCATGACCCCCGATGTCATCGCCAAGGCCTTTGAACCCTTCTTCACCACCAAGCCGGTCAATAAGGGCACCGGCCTGGGATTGAGCCAGGTGTTCGGCTTCGTCAAACAGTCGGGCGGCCACGTCAATATCTATTCCGAACCCGGCGAAGGCACGACGATCAAGATCTACTTGCCGCGGTATTTCGGCGCCGATGAGCCGGCCGTGCCCACCGGGCGAGGCGACAACCCCGCCGCACCGGTCACCGAAACGATCCTTGTCGTCGAGGATGATGCCCGCGTGAGGGTCTCCACCACCGAGGCCATACGCGAACTCGGATACACCGTCATTCATGCCGCGAGCGGCGAGGAAGCGTTGCAGAAACTGGCGGAGCGCCCGAACGTCGGCCTTCTGTTCACCGACATCGTCATGCCCGTCATGAACGGCCGCAAGCTGGCGGAAGAGGCCGTTGCCCGCATGCCGCAGCTGAAGGTGATCTTCACCACCGGCTTCACCAGGAACGCGGTGGTCCACAACGGCGTGCTCGACCACGACGTGCATTTCCTCGCCAAGCCCTTCACCATCGAGCAACTGGCGGCGAAACTGCGTGACGTGCTCGGCACGACGCAGGGCGCAGCGGATTGATTACAATCGCTTCAGTCTGACGCAGCCGCGCTTCTCCACAGGCCAGGATAGTCGACAACGAAGCCGTGCGGCGAGATGTTGAGGGTCTCGTCATAGCCGAACACCGGCGCGGCATAGGCGTAGCGAACCGTGTCGAGACGCCGATAGGTCTGATCGAGGCGCACCAGGCTCAGTTCAGGGAAAGTCAGGTAGGCGGCCGGAGCAGGCGTCGCCTCGCCGATGCCGAGGTCATACCGGCGGATCGCCAGCAGGTTCGATGCCGGTGTGAAGCCAAGATCGACATCGACAAGGCCGTCGACGCCCTGCTGGACTTCGCCATTCAGCGTCCACTGGCCGTCCGAATCGCGTTCGATCGCATAATGCAGCTTGCGGGTGCCGAGAAAGCCGTCGATCCGCGCTGAACGCGTGCGCCAGCCGACATCGCAGATCACCTCATAGCCAAGGCAGCACGGCTTGCCGTCCTGGATGAAGATGGCCTGTCCCTCGAGACTGTGCCCGACATTGGTCTGTGACAACAGGCAGGCGTCGTGACCCTCCACGTCGAGGCGGTGCCAAAGGATCGAAGCCGTTTCCTGTTTCATCATGGTTTCCTCCAATTCAAATCCTGTCTCCTTTTCGCCCGGCGGATCAATTGTGTTTCGATGCAGGCGCGTGACAGGTGACATGCCCTGACAGAGCCTGTTGCCTGGCAGGCCGAGGAAAATGCTGCCTTGACATTCGCGGCCTCACGCCCGACTTCCTAGCGCATGACCCCGAAATCGAAGTCGATTTCGGAAAGGATCATACGCAGAATTTAAAGTGCTACAGCGTCCTTTGCGCGTCCAAGAGGACGCGCGGCGCTGTAGTGTCGAGGAGACCAACCGATGCCAGAGCCCCGACGATCGACGATCGATGCCGGAGAAGTGGAACGCTTTTCCGCCCTTGCCGCCGAATGGTGGAACCCGAACGGCAAATTCCGTCCCCTGCACAAATTCAATCCGGTCCGGCTGGCCTATATCCGCGACCAGATAGCGACGCGCTTCGGCCGTGACCCGCGCGCTGCAAGGCCTTTCGAGGGCCTGCGCATCCTCGACATCGGCTGCGGCGGCGGACTTCTGTGCGAGCCGATGGCGCGGCTTGGCGCCGAGGTTGTGGGCGCAGATGCCTCCGAAACCAACATCGAAGTGGCCAAGCTGCACGCCGCCGAGGGCAATGTCAGCGTCGACTATCGCGCCACGACGGCCGAGGACCTTGCCGACGCCGGCGAGAAATTCGACGTCATCCTCAACATGGAAGTGGTCGAGCATGTCGCCGACATCGACCTGTTCGTCGCCAAATGCGGCGAGATGGTGCGGCCCGGCGGCATCATGTTCGTGGCCACCATCAACCGCACGCTGAAGGCGCTGGGCTTAGCCATCATCGGGGCCGAATATGTGCTGCGCTGGCTGCCGCGCGGCACCCACCAGTTCGGCAAGCTGGTGCGCCCGGAAGAGCTCGAAAAGGCGCTTGGCGGCGCCGGCCTGACCATCATCGACCGCACCGGCGTCACCTACAACCCGCTGGCCGACCGCTGGGCGCGGTCGAAGGACATGGACGTCAACTACATGGTCCTGGCGGAAAAAGGCTCGGTCTGAAGGCTGATCTGGAGATTTGTCGGACCGTGGACAGTGTGAGAGCCCGACAATTGGCGCTTGAGCTTCCCGAAGCGGCCGAGAAATCGCATTTCGGCAAGGCCGACTTCCGGGTACGCAATCGCATCTTCATGTCGCTGCCCGAAAACGATCGCGCCGTCATAAAGCTCGACATCGGCCAGCAAGAGATGACGACTGCAGCCGAACCGCTGGTTTTCAAGCCAGTGCCTGGTGGATGGGGACGAAAGGGCTGGACGTCGATCATTCTTGACGCATGCGATGAAAGACATTTCGCAGCGCAATACGGATGTCATGGCGAAATGTTGCCCCGCCGGCTCTCAGGAAAATCTTTGACGCGAGCCAGGCCTAACGGATCGGCAAGGCGGCTCCGGCTGCAGGAACTCGACCCTTCTGGCTTTGTGCCCTGGTGGTGATGAACACGCCGGCAGTGATGATGAGCGCGCCTGCCCAGGTCAGCAACTGATAGTGCTCGCCGAGGAAGATGGTTCCGGCAAACAGGCCGACGGCGGCCGCCACATAACCGATCTGGCTGAGATAGACCGGACCGCCAACCGCCTGCAGCCTGAAGAAGAAGGCAAACATCGCCGACGCCGACGCGACCTGCGCGACCACCACCAGCGGCACGCCGCCGAGTGGCACGAAAGCCTCGCCGCCGAACAGGAGAAGAATGCCGGCAAGCAGCATCGCCGCTGACGCCAGATGGCTGCCGACGGCAAGCTCGATCGGGCCGGTGCCGTCCGGCCAGTCGACCGTGCGGTAGATGTTGCCGACGGCAAGGCTGACCGGAATGAGCAACCCCATCGCCACCCAGAACAAATCGGCCGGCTGGCCGGCCTCGCCGCGCGTCACCGCCACCATGACAGCGCCGACGAAGCCGACGGCGATGCCGACAATGCCCAGCATGTTGGGGCGCCGGACACGCAACAGGATCGAGAACACCAGTGTGATGACAGGCGACAGGGTGAACATGATGCCGGTGTAGCCGGCGCCCAGATGCGGGATGGCCGAGAACATCAGGAGGTTGGGGACAGCATAGGACACCGCGGCGGTGACGAAGAAATAGCGCAGTTTGTGCGCGGTGAGCCGGACCCGCTTGCCGCGAGCCAAGAGCACGCACAGCAAGACCCCGCCGGCGCCGAGCGAGATGACGAAGGCCCAGACCATGGCCGGCACGCCGGCAGCCGTGGCGAGCTTGCCGAAGGGCAGCGTCAGGCCGAGCAGGCCGCCGGTGACGACCAGCAGGCCGAGCGCCGAATCCCAGAGAAGTTTCATTGACCGAATCCTGTAGCGCGGCGGCTCTTGGCCGGCATTGCATGTTACGATAAGATAATGGCAAGATTCTTAACGTCAAGATAAATAATGGTGAGACAGTTGGACAGGGCAGCAAGAGCGATCGAGCAATGGAAGCGGGAGCGGCCCGATCTGGATGTCTCGCCGATGGCCGTGCTCGGACGGCTGAACGAGGCCTCCTCGCTGATCGCCCGCGAGCGCCTGGCGCCGTTGTTTGCCCGCTATGGATTGCAGTCGGGCGAGTTCGACGTGCTGGCGACGCTGCGCCGCGCTGGCTCACCCTATGCGCTGACGCCGACCGCTCTCTATGAAGCGACGATGGTCACATCGGGCGCCATGACCAACCGGCTCGACCGGCTCGAAACGTCCGGATTGATCCTGCGTGGGCCTCATCCCAACGATAGACGCGGCATTGTCGTGAGGCTGACCGAAAAGGGCTTGGCGCTGGTCGACGAGGCCGTTACCGCCCACGTGGCCAACGAGCACGCGGTTCTCTCGGGCTTGACGCAGGCGGAACGCGAAACGCTCTCTCGGCTGCTTGAGAAATTGATCGGTAGCGTCAGCTAGCCGGTCAGTTGCGATCGTCCGGGAATACCGGGATAGGCATGAACTCGACGCCATCCTCGGCCAGGCTCTTGGCCTCGTCCAGCGTCGCCTCGCCATAGATGCCGCGCGGGTCGCTCTCGCCGAAATGGATCTTTCGCGCTTCCTCGGCGAACTTGTCGCCGACATAGTCGGCATTCTCGCGCACCTTCTCGGCCATCGCCTTCAGCTGCGCCAGAGCCTGCTTCTGCGCCTCGCCCATGGCGAGCGCTATGGTTTCCTGCTTGCGCGCCGTGGAGACAGCCGGCGCCATCAGCGCTTTCTGCACCTTGTGCGAACCGCAGGTGGGGCAATCGACAAAGCCGCGCTTCTTCTGGGTGTCGAAATCGTCGTTGCTGCGGAACCAGCCTTCGAATTCGTGCTCGTGCTCACAGATCAGGGCAAAACGGATCAAGAGGCTGCACCCCTGAGCCGCGGCGCCTCGCCCAAGCCAGCATTGACGGCGAAATCCCGCGCATTCCTGAGATTGGGGATCTTCTTGCGCGCGGCAAGCGACTGCGCCGGGTCGATCTCGGCGATGATCACCGCCGGCTCGTCATGCGCGGCTTCCGCGATGATACGGCCCCACGGATCGACGATCAGCGAATGACCGTAGGTCTCGCGGCCATCCTCATGCAAGCCGCCCTGCGCGGCGGCGACGACATAGGCGCCATTCTCGATGGCGCGGGCCCTGAGCAGCACATGCCAGTGCGCCTCACCCGTCTGCCGGGTGAAGGCGGCAGGTACGGAAAGCAGGTCGGCGCCGGCCAGTGCCTCGGCGCGGAAGAGTTGCGGAAAGCGCAGATCGTAGCAAACGGCGAAGCCGAGCTTTGCACCCTCGATCTCGGTGACGACGGCCTCGGTGCCCGGCTCATAGGCGGCGGATTCGCGCCAGCTCTCGCCATTGTCGAGATCGACGTCGAACATGTGGATCTTGTCGTATGTCGCGAGCGTGGCGCCGTCCGGCCCGAACAGCAGCGCCCGGTTGGCGAGCTTGCCGTCGGCGCGTAAAATGGCTGTCGAGCCGATATGCAGGAAGACGCCGAGTTCCTTGGCCAGCTTGCGCGCGGTCGAAACGACGATATCCTTGTCCTCGGAGGTGAAGGAGGCGGCGCGAGCTTCCTTGTCGCGGATCAGCGCGCCGGTCATTTCCGGCGTCTGGATGTAGGCGGCACCTTGGCCAGCTGCTTCACGCACCAGCCGTTCGAGATCGACGGCGTTGCGCTCGGGGCTCTCGCCTGAACGCATCTGGATCGCAGCGGCTTTGAAAACACCCATCGTCATTCCCTTAATTCGTCGCGCCGTCAGCGAGCAGTTTGTCGAGCCGGCCTTCGGCCTCCAGCTCGTGGAGATCGTCACAGCCACCGACATGCGTATCGCCGATAAAAATCTGCGGAAAGGTCGAGCGGCCATGCGCCCGGGAGATCATCTCCTGGCGCAGTTCCGGCGAGAAGGAGGCATCGTGCTCGGTAAAGGCTATGCCCTTGCGCTCGAGCAGCCGCTTGGCTGCCGTGCAATAGCCGCACATCATGCGGGTGTAGATCGTGACATCGACCATGACGAATTTCCGCTGTTCGTTGCCGACTTATATAGTCGCGGACTCGTCCGCCCGGAAGTCCCCCGGCAACACACGGGCAAAGGTCAGCACGTCGACGGCGGCCGCACCTCCCCTTTTCAGCGCCTTGGTGGCGGAGCGCACCGTGGCGCCGGTGGTGTAGACATCGTCGATCAAAAGCACCCTGCGGCCGGCGATCTCGATTTCCGCCTCGGCGGGTACCCGAAAGGCGGCCCGCACATTTTCCTCGCGTTCCCCGCGCTCCAGCCCGACCTGCTGGCGGGTGAGTTTCACGCGCCGCACCGCCGAGGGGGCGAAGGGCAATTCACTGAGCGTCGAGACGGCCCTCGCCAGTTCCGCAGATTGGTTGAAGCGCCGCCTGAAAAAGCGCCGCCAGTGCAGCGGCACCGGCACCACCACATCCGCGTCGGCGATGAGATCGGCACCGGCGCGAACCATCCAGCGCGCCATCCATGGTGCCAGATCGGTGCGATCCTGGTATTTCAGCCCCTGCACCATCTGTCGGGCAACGCCGGAATAGGCGACCGCCGCCCGCGCCCGCTCGAAAGGCGGCGGATCGGCAATCGCCTCGGCCGACAGAAAGCCTTCGCCCATATGGTGGGTGAACGGCGTGCCCATGACCGGGCACCATGGCCGCTCCAGCAGCCTGAGCTTCGGCCAGCAGGCGCCGCACAGCACGCCTGGCTGCGAGACATGCCGGCGGCAACCGGCGCAGACCGGCGGAAACAGCATCCGCGCCGGCCAGCCGACAACCGACCGGGCCAGGTTCGTTATTCCGATGGACTTGATCTTGGGCATCGGATCGGCCAGGTGGTTGCTCCTGCACGCCACTATATCAACGATCTCGGAGCGTGGACAAACAAAGGATCTGCCCGTTGCAGCCGATAATGGATACCTCTCTGTGGCTGGCGCACAAGCGGCGCGCGCTTGCCCATCCGGTCGACGGTGCGGACTTTCTCATGCGCCGCACGGCCGAGGACCTTGCCGACCGGCTGGGCGCCGTCGAGCGCAGGTTCGGCAAGGCGGCTGTGCTGTTTTGCCAGACGCCGGCGGCGGCCGAAACGCTCGCCGAAAGCAGCAAGGTCGCCGACATTGTCCGCGTCGAGGCGGACACGGCCTTCCTGAGCGGTGGCGGCGCCGGCTTGATCGCACCGCTCGAAACCGTGCCGTTCGAAGCGGAAAGCCTCGATCTGGCGGTGTCGCTTCTGTCGCTGCAGGCCATGAACGACATCCCCGGCATGCTGATCCAGATCCGCCGTGCGTTGCGGCCGGATGGGCTTTTCCTCGGCGCCTTTGCCGGCGCCGGTACGCTTTTCGAATTGCGCGAAAGCCTGCTTTCGGCCGAGACCGAGCTTTACGGCGGCGCCAGCCCGCGTGTCGCCCCGTTCACCGACGTGCGCGATGCCGGTGCGCTGCTGCAGCGCGCCGGTCTCGCTCTGCCGGTCGCCGACGTCGAGACGGTGACCGTGCGCTATGCCAGCCTGTTCAACCTGATGGCGGATCTGCGGGCCATGGGCGAAACCAATGCGCTCACCGATCGCAGCCGGCGGCCGGGCTCGCGCAAGCTGTTTGCCCGCGCGGCGGAAATCTACGCCGAGCGGTTTTCCGACCCCGATGGCCGTGTCAGGGCAAGTTTCTCGATTGTCTGGATGTCCGGCTGGGCGCCCGACGCATCGCAGCAAAAACCGCTGAAGCCAGGGTCGGCCAAGGTCTCGCTGAAAACAATCCTGGAGGCGCCCGACGGGCAATGATCCTGCCCGCAGGCGCGGAAAAGTTGGATCAGGGAGTGGGTGCGAAAGCGTTCGCAAGCTTGCTGTTGTTGTCGCTGAACAGCCAGACGATCCCGTCACGGACCTCACCGATACCGCCGATGATGGCCAGCGACAGCACGGCGATGATCACGCCATATTCGACGGCCGTGGCGCCGGTCTCGTCGTTCAAAAAACCCAGCAGGACTGCTTTCATGGCCTCAACCCCTCTGTCCGGGACCCTACAGCCGACCTGTTAAGAAAGGTTAACGGCAAAGGCTTAACAGGCGATGAAACCGCCGCCTTTCCGAAATCTCTTAACCATGTCAGCAGTCGCCGCTGCTCCTGCCATTGGACCTGATGATGCAGACCGAGCTCGGCTGCGGCTGCAGCACGCTGCGGCGCAGCGTGTAGGTTTCGCGATGGCCGATCGAGCCTGTCGCCGCCATGTCAAGCCCGCCGAAACCATCACGGGCCGACAGCGAGCGTGTCTGGCTGTCGAGGAAAGGGGTTACAATCAGCGCCAGCGCCACCGCGGCCGAACCGAACAGCAGCGTGATGCGCAATATGCCCATGCCCGCATCGGCGGCGCGAAAGCCGCGCTCGGGCCGGATCGAATCCCAATCCCTGTCTAGGTTCATGCTATCGCTCCCCGGCAAATCGACGGCTCGGCCGCGAACGGCCATGCTTCAATTTTTCACGACGATATAAATCTTCCATTAACGCTGGCTGATACACGCCTCGGCCAGGAACCGACCGGACGCGAGCCTCAGAGAAGATCGATGAGGAACGGGATCAGCGGCGCGTCGGCCGGCGGCATCGGATAGTCGCGCATCTGCTTCGGCCGCACCCATTTCAGCGCCTGCCCTTCCCTGGGATGGGCTATGCCGCGAAAGCGGCGGCAGATGAACAGCGGCATCAGCAGGTGGAAATCGTCGTAGGAATGACTGGCGAAGGTGAGCGGCGCCAGGCACGGAATGTCGGTTTCGATGCCGATTTCCTCATGCAGTTCGCGAATGATGCATTGTTCGGGCGTCTCGCCGGGCTCGACCTTGCCGCCGGGAAATTCCCACAACCCGGCAAGTTGCTTGCCCTGAGGCCGCTGCGCCAGAAGCACCCGGCCGTCGGCATCGACAAGCGCGCAGGCGGCGACCAGGAGCAGGCGCTTGCCGGCGGTCACGACATCATTCATGACCCGGCGGCCGGCGGTAGTGGTAGCGATAGACTTCCTCGAAGCCGAGCGAATGGTAGAGCGCCAGCGCCGGCACATTGTTGGCCTCGACCTGCAGCCAGGCTTCCCGCGCGCCCCGCAGCCGCGCCCATTTGAGCGCCGACAGGATCAGGTTGCGGCCATGGCCCCTGTTGCGCGCCAATCTGTCGGTGGCGACCTCGAACAGGCCGGCGAGATCGCCGTCATGGACGCAGATAAGCGTCGCCAGCGCCTCGGCTCCATCTTCGAGCGCGAACAGCCCGGCTTCGGGCTGGATGGCGCCGATGATCTCCGACAGGCCGGGCCGCAGCGAAACATCCGAACCGCTGACCTTGAGCAACGCGCCGATGAAGCGGCTGATGTCCTTGAGCGGAATCTGGTCCATGGCGGCGTCGAGCTGCGCGCCGGCCAGCGGCAGCCGCATGACCAGCGACTCGTCGAACCGGCTCCAGCCCTCGCGGTCGAGATGGCTGGCGAGATCTGGACCCGACAGCGGCGACATGCGGAACGTCAGCGGCCTTCCATAGGCATCGAAACGGCGGCTGGCCCGGCCGATACGGTCGGCCATGTGCATGATATCGCCGGGATCGAGCGGATTGACCGAGTTCAGCCGCTTGGCAGGATGGCCGGCGGTCAGCCGCACCACCCAGGTGCCGTCATAGTGGACGGCGGCTGCCGGCCAGGCGCGAAAGCCGGCCGCCTCGTAGCGGCGTACGATCGCGAGCATGCTTGCCGGATGCCTGGAGCTCAAAACCGTCAGCTCCGATAATCGCCATTGATGGCGACATATTCCTTGGTGAGATCGCAGGTCCACACCGTCGCCTTGCCGCGGCCGATGCCGATATCGGCGCGGATACGGATGTCGTCGCGCTTCATATAGGCCGACGTCGCCTGCTCGGAATAGCCAGGATCGCGCTCGCCTTCATGCGCCAGCCTGTTGTCGCCGAACCAGATCGACAGCCGGTCGCGATCGGCGGGCTCGCCGGCCTTGCCGACGGCCATGACGACGCGGCCCCAATTGGCATCCTCGCCGGCGACCGCCGTCTTGACCAGCGGCGAATTGGCGATCGACAGCGCGATGCGCTTGGCCGAGCGCGCCGATTTGGCGCCGGTGACGGTGACTTCGACCTGCTTGCGGGCGCCCTCGCCGTCGCGCACCACTTGCAGCGCCAGCGATTTCAACACCTTGCCGAGTGCCCGGCGGAACGCGCCGAGACGGGCATCCTTGGGGTCGGTTATCTCTGGCGCGCCACGCTTGGCAGCCTTGCCGGTGGCGAAGATCAGCAGCGTATCGCTGGTCGAGGTGTCGCTGTCGACGGTGACCGCGTTGAAGGTCTTGGCCGTGCCGCGCGACAACAGGTCCTGCAGAACAGGGGCGGCGATCGGCGCGTCGGTGGCGATGAAGGAGAGCATCGTTGCCATGTCGGGCGCGATCATGCCGGCGCCCTTGGAGATGCCGTTGATGGTGACGTCGGTATCGCCGAGCTTGACGGTCGCGGTCGCCAGTTTCGGATAGGTATCCGTGGTCATGATCGCCTTTGCCGCTTCGGTCCACAGCTCAGGCTTGCCGTTGCTGACCAGTCCCGCGAGCAGATGGCTGAATTTGCTGGTATCGAGCGGCTCGCCGATGACGCCGGTCGAGGCCAGGAAAACCTCCGCTGCCGTGCAGCCGGCCGCCTTCGCGGCCGCCTCGCCGGTCAGCGCGGTCGACTCGCGGCCTCTCTTGCCGGTGAAGGCGTTGGCGTTGCCGGAATTGACGACCAGCACCCGGGCCTTGCCTGCGCCGAGATTCTGCCGGCAGAAGTCGACCGGCGCCGAAGGGCATTTCGATTTCGTGAACACGCCGGCGATCGCGGTGCCTTCATCGAAGACCATGGTCAAAAGATCGGTGCGGTTTTTGTACTTTATCCCTGCCTCGGCGGTGGCGATGCGCACCCCTTCGATTTCCGGCATTTTGGGGTATTTCTTCGGCGCGAGCGGCGAAATCGTCGTGGACATGGAGGCCTCGGGCGGGAAAAATCGCAGGGGAAGGCCGGTTTGCCCGATAGACCGCGCGGGCGCAAGGCGTTTTCGTCGCTCTTGCCCGGGAGCTCGAACCCGCTCGTGGTTAGGCCTGCATTTCAAATCCGATGGCGTCGCCGGGGCCGATGGCGTTATGATCTGCCCCATGGGCAGGCTTGCGATCCTTGCATGGGCATTTCTGGGACTTTTGCTGCTGAGCGCGGATGCGCAGCCGCAACGGCGGGTAGCGCTTGTCATCGGCAACGGCACTTACGCCGAAGCCGGCACGCTGGCCAATCCTGTGAACGACGCCCTCGACATCGCCGACAAGCTGCGCTCGATCGGCTTCGAGGTCATCGAGGGCAATGATCTCGGCAAGCGTGAACTCGAACGCAGCATGGGCGCGTTTTCCGATGCGCTCCAGGGCGCCGGCGTCGGGCTTTTCTATTATGCCGGCCACGGCCTGCAGGTCGACGGGCGCAACTACATCGTGCCGGTCGACGCCAGGCTGGACGTACCGGTCAAGCTGCAGCTCGAGGCCGTGCCGATCGACGAAGTCCTCGACATCATGGAACAGCAGACCAAGGTCAGCCTGGTGTTTCTCGATGCCTGCCGCAACAACCCGTTTGCGCGCAGCCTCAGCCGCACCGCCACCACGCGCTCGGCGAAGGCGCTGGCCGGGCTGGCGCAATTCGAATCGACGCGCGGCTCGTTCATCGCCTTCTCGACGGCACCTGGCGCTGTCGCCATGGACGGCAGCGGACGCAACTCGCCCTTCGCCGCCGCCCTGCTGCGCCACATCGCCGAGCCCGGCCAGAGCATCAACGACATGATGATCGCGGTGCGCCGCGACGTGGTTTCGCAAACCCGCGAAACCCAGCGCCCCTGGGAGCAGGGATCGCTGCTCGAACGCTTCGAATTCGTCTCGGACGGACAACCTGCAGAGCCACAAAGGCCGGCCGCGGCGCCGGCCCCTTCGACGGAAGTCGCCGCACTTGAACGCTCTGTCGGCGAAGACAAGGGATCGATCGAGAAATTCCTGCGCCAGGACTATCTGACGCCGGACACCAGGGCGATGAGCGAGACCGTCAAACGGCTCTACGGCCCATCCGCCATCATCTTCGGAACCCGCTACGACGCCGACGCCATCGTCAAGGTCAAGGCCGACTGGTTCGCGCAGTGGGCCTCCTGGTCGCTAAGCATGGAGGCCGGCAGCCTGGAAGTCGCTCCGCAGGGCGAAGATCGCGCCGAGGCAGTCTTTGCGATGCGCTACGACTATCTTCCAAAGGACACGTCGGCGGCACGCCTGACCGGCAAGGCGCGCGTCACGCTTGGGCTGGTCAAGGCCGGCGGCGGCTGGCGTATCGAATCCGAGACATCGCAGGCGATGCAGTAGGCGTGATCCCACGGCCAGCCGGGCAATTTAAGCCGGCAGCGTCTCATAGCGATAGGAATTTTTTCTTGACTCGGTGAGGGCAGCTATGCTACATTTTTGCCTATGGTGCTGATTTGCGCCAGTGACCCGCCGCCCGGCGGGTTTTTGCGTTTGGAGCTTCGCCAACCGACACGCCGGTAGACTTCCAGAGAATAAACTTGACCCCTGCCGCTACCATCCGTTCCTGAAGCTTGAAAACGCGCCGTTTCGTTTGAGCGTCGGGGCGCCTATATTGCCGGCGATAGTGTTGGCGAGGAGACAGAGATGGCCGAGGACGCCGATCCGGCGCGCAGATCAATCGGTGCGCGGCGCAACCCCGACAGCGCCGATGCCATTCTCGAAGCCGCCGAGGCCGTGCTGGTCGAAGCCGGTTATGCCGGTTTTTCCATCGAAGCCGTGGCGCGGCGGGCCCGCGCCGGCAAACCCACCATCTATCGCTGGTGGCCGAGCAAGGCGGCGTTGCTGCTTGAGGTCTACCAGCGCCAGAAGCGCGTCGATGTTCCCGATACGGGCCGGCTGGAGGAGGATCTCGTCGGCTTCCTCAAAAACCTGTTCACCCACTGGCGCGAGACATCGTCGGGAAGCGTGTTCCGGTCGCTGATCGCCGAGGCCCAGTCCGACGAGACCGCTGCCGCGGCCCTTGCCGACTACTCGCTGGGCCGACGGTCCCATACCGGCCAGATCATCGAACGCGCCAAGGCAAGGGGCGAAATCCCGGCCAGCGTCGATTCAGCTGTTGTCGCCGACCTGATCGCCTCCTTCGCCTGGAGACATCTGTTGACCAACCGCCTCGACGAGGACGAAGCGACCATCGGCAAGGCGGTCAACTACGTGATGCGAGGCATAGCGGCGCCCGCCCCGTAAAGATGGCAATGAGAAAGGGCGCGGCAACCCCTGGCTGCCGCGCCCTTTTTCAAGGAGCTATCAGTCTTACTTGGCGCTTTCCAGCGTATCGACCGTCTTCTTCAGGTTCGCGTCGGGGATCTCGATCTTGGCGCCGGCGCGCAGCGACTTGACCAGTGCGAAATACTTGTCGCGGATGACCGCCTGCTTGGCCTGGTCCTTGACGTCCTCGAAGGCCGGCGGCTGCTTGGTGCGCTTGTCCTCGAGCTTGATGACATGCCAGCCGAACTGCGTTTGCACCGGCTGCTCGGTGTATTTGCCGACCTCGAGCGCGGAGGCCGCCTTGTCGAACTCCGGCACCATCTGGCCAGGTCCGAACCAGCCGAGATCGCCGCCGCTGGTCTTGCCCGAGGGATCGCTGGTGTGCTCGTTGGCGAGCTTCTGGAAGTCGGCGCCGCCATCGAGCTGCTTGATGATGGCCTCGGCCTCTTCCTTGGTCTTCACGAGGATGTGACGGGCATGCAGCTCATTGGTGGGCGGCGTGTTGGCGATTTCCTGGTCGTAACGGGCGCGGACCTCGGCGTCGGTGACCTTGTCGACGACGCCCTTCTCGACCATCTCGCCATGCAGCGCGCGCTCCTGCAGGAAAGCCATGCGGCGCTGGAAGTCGGGATCCTTGTCGAGCCCTGTGGTGACCGCCTCGGCGGCCATGACGCGGATCTCGATGGCAGCCGAAAGGGCGGCGGCACGGCGCTGCTCGGGCGGCAATTGCGCGAACTGCTGCGACAATTCCCCTTCGGCAAGCACCAGATCTGCTTCGGTCAGGGGCTGGCCGTTGACCGTGGCGATAACCTTGTTCGGATCGACCGGTGCCGCGGCCGGCGCTGCTGCATCCGCCGGAGCGGGAGCGGTTTGCTGCGCCATCAGCGGCGAGAGCGAAAGGGCCGACAGGCCGACTGCCAAGCCAAGGCTGGCGAGCGACGCGCGGCGGAACAACAAGGACATGGGGTAACTCCGGTGGGGATTGAAAGAGGGGTGGCTTCCAGATCGGCCAGATTGTGGCGGAATTTGGCGCAGCCAGCAGGGCCGGCGCGGCGTTGACATCAGTTGAGCCCCCTCTTATCTGTCCAACGACTTTGCGTCCAGAACCGTTTTCCGGGCGCTTTTTGTGTTTGCCAGTGTTCACTAATGTGTTTGCCAGTGTTCACGTGGAATTGATGGGGCCGGCCGGCGCTCATCTCAAGATTGAGAAATTCTATCGAAAGGACCATCGGATGGTCAGTCTCGGCGGTCTCGCCCGTAAGGTTTTCGGTTCCTCCAACGACCGTCGGGTCAAATCGACCCGGCCGCGTGTCGAGGCGATCAACGCCATGGAAAACGAGATGCGGGCGCTTTCCGACGAGGAGTTGGTCGGCCGCACCGCGAAATTCCGCCAGGACATCGCCAATGGCGCCACGCTGGACGACCTGTTGATCCCGGCCTTCGCTACTGCCCGCGAGGCAGCGCGCCGCGTGCTCGGCATGCGCCCCTTCGATGTCCAGCTGATCGGCGGCATGGTGCTGCACAATGGCGGTATTGCCGAGATGCGCACCGGCGAGGGCAAGACCCTGGTGGCGACGCTGCCGGTCTACCTCAACGCGCTCGCCGGCAAGGGCGTCCACGTCGTCACCGTCAACGATTACCTGGCCACCCGCGACTCCGAATGGATGGGCCGCGTCTACAAATTCCTCGGCCTCTCGGTCGGCGTCATCGTCCATGGCCTGTCCGACGAGGAGCGCAGCGCCGCCTACGCCGCCGATGTCACCTACGCCACCAACAACGAGCTTGGCTTCGACTATCTGCGCGACAACATGAAATACGAGCGCGCCCAGATGGTGCAGCGCGGTCACAATTACGCGATCGTCGACGAAGTCGATTCCATCCTGGTCGACGAGGCGCGCACGCCGCTGATCATTTCCGGTCCGCTCGAGGACCGTTCGGAAATGTACAACACCATCGACACCTTCATCATCCAGCTGCAGCCGCAGGATTATGAGATCGACGAGAAGCAGAAGACCTCGATCTTCACCGAGGAAGGCACCGAGAAGCTCGAGAACCTTTTGCGCGACGCCGGCCTGCTCAAGGGCGAGTCGCTCTACGACGTCGAGAACGTCGCCATCGTCCACCACGTCAACAATGCGCTGAAGGCGCACCGGCTGTTCCAGAAGGACAAGGACTATATCGTGCGCAACGGCGAGATCGTCATCATCGACGAGTTCACCGGCCGCATGATGCCGGGCCGCCGCTATTCGGAAGGCCTGCACCAGGCGCTCGAAGCCAAGGAGCATGTGGCGATCCAGCCGGAGAACCAGACGCTGGCCTCCGTCACCTTCCAGAACTATTTCCGCCTCTACAAGAAGCTCTCCGGCATGACCGGCACGGCGCTGACCGAGGCCGAGGAATTCGGCAACATCTACGGCCTGGAAGTCACCGAGATCCCGACCAATCTGCCCGTCGTGCGCATCGACGAGGACGACGAGGTCTACCGGACTGTCGAGGAGAAATACAAGGCGATCGTCAGGGAGATCCGCGAAGCCAGCGCCAAGGGCCAGCCGACGCTGGTCGGCACCACTTCCATCGAAAAGTCCGAGCAGCTGGCCGAGCGCCTGCGCAAGGAAGGTTTTACCGATTTTGAAGTGCTGAACGCCCGCCATCACGAGCGCGAGGCGGCGATCGTCGCCCAGGCCGGCAAGCCCGGCGCCATCACCATCGCCACCAACATGGCCGGCCGCGGCACCGACATCAAGCTCGGCGGCAATGCCGAGATGCGCATCGAGGATGAACTCGGCGACATGCCGGCCGGACCCGAGCGCGAGGCGCGGGAAAAGGAAATTATTGCCGACATCGAGCGGCTGAAGGAAAAGGCGCTGGCCGCCGGCGGCCTCTACGTGCTGGCCACCGAACGCCACGAATCGCGCCGCATCGACAACCAGTTGCGCGGCCGTTCCGGCCGTCAGGGCGACCCCGGCCGCTCGAAATTCTTCCTGTCGCTGCAGGACGATCTGATGCGCATCTTCGGCTCCGAGCGCATGGACGGCATGCTGCAGAAGCTCGGCCTCAAGGAAGACGAGGCGATCATCCATCCGTGGATCAACAAGGCGCTGGAAAAAGCGCAGAAGAAGGTCGAGGCGCGCAACTTCGACATCCGCAAGAACCTTCTGAAATATGACGACGTCTCCAACGACCAGCGCAAGGTGGTGTTCGAGCAGCGCATCGAGCTGATGGACGGCGAGGGCCTCTCCGAAACGATCGCCGAGATGCGCGAAGGCGTCATCGACGAGATCGTCGCCAAGGCCATTCCCGAAAACGCCTATGCCGAGCAGTGGAACGTTGCCGGGCTGAAGGCCGAGATCGCCGAGTTCCTGAACCTCGACCTGCCGGTCGAGGACTGGGCCAAGGAAGAGGGCATCGCCGAGGATGACATCCGCGAGCGCATCGGGCAGGCCGCCGAAGCCGCCGCCAAGGAGCGCGCTGAGCGTTTTGGCCCCGAGGTGATGAACTATGTCGAGCGCTCGGTTGTGTTGCAGACGCTCGACCATCTGTGGCGCGAGCACATCGTCAATCTCGACCATCTGCGTTCGGTCGTCGGCTTCCGCGGCTACGCCCAGCGCGATCCGCTGCAGGAATACAAGGGCGAGGCGTTCGAGCTGTTCCAGGCCATGCTGGGCAATCTGCGCCAGGCCGTCACCGCGCAGCTGATGCGCGTCGAACTGGTCCGTCAGGCCGCCGAAGCGCCGCCTCCGGAAGCCCCCGACATGTTCGGCACCCATATTGACGGCACAACCGGCGAAAACGACTTCGAAGGCGGCGAGACCGCCCTCCTGGTCCGCCCGGAGACAACGGCCGTCGTCGCTCCCGAAGACCGAGATCCAAACAACCAGGCCACCTGGGGCAAGGTCGGCCGCAACGAAGCCTGCCCGTGTGGCTCCGGCAAGAAATACAAGCACTGCCACGGCGCGTTCGCGTAAGGGTGCGCTTTCCTTCTCCCCGTCACTACACGGGGAGAAGGTGCCCGAAGGGCGGATGAGGGGCGGCGCTGGGGCTTGCGATTGGCCGACACCCTCACTTGAGGGGAGAGATGGCCGGCAGGCGAGAGGGCCTATGGCCTAGACAGAATTTCGTCACCATTTCAGCCGTTATAGATCACACCGATAATTCGGCGCACATGCTGCACTTCTGCGACGCCAGGTTGCGCCTTTCCAACGGAAAGGACTTCCGATGAGCCAAGACCGCCTATGCTCTCGAATTGGCGCAGATGACTGAGATTTCCGGGGAGGGCCAACCCTATCCGCTTGAAGAGTCCGGATCCATTGTCGAGAGCCAGCGCAACTAATGTTCCCTCATGAAGCCCAATTTCGGCAAGACTGATCGAAGCCCCTCCAAGCACTACCTGCTTTGGAAGAGCAAGCGGCACAGCACTCTCGTCAACAACGCGAAATGCGACCTCAACGCGATCTAAAACTTTGAAAGCGTCAACAAGAACTGCCTCATCCTGCCCCTGATCTACCTTGATGTCGTGGTCAAATAGAACTCCCATGACCTGATGGGCAGCGACTTCTACTTCAGGAAAAAATACCGTTGAGGGGCTTCTCGTTCGAGGATCAGGGACTTCTGCTGTCAGTCCAATGATGTCCGAGCCCTTTGAGCGCAGGAGGCGACGTGCGAAGACCGACTGACCATGACGCGCAATGACAAGACGGCGATCGAGGACCAGTCCAGGTTGAGCCTCGACGATCGCCAAGGCTCCCTGTGGAGCTGCAAAGCCAAAATTATGGCGGCGCAGATAGAATACAGCCTTTCCAACTAGTAACTTAGGATCGAACGGTTCCGTAGATTCCTGCGAACCCCCAGTGGGAGAGTGTAGGGTGAATGCTGCAAGGTCGGGATAGACCATCACGTCGAGCGACGGCGGCGGCATCGGATCCAGCGCCGGCGGCGCGTCAACCGCCGGTATGGTTGGTTGAGTGGCCGCCCTACGTTTCCATCGATCGCACTCCTCGTACATTCGCCCGGTAAGAACGACGAGCTGCCCAAGATCATCGGCACATTGCCCCACTTCGCCAGGTCGAATGTCCTGTCGGTTGCCATGGTGCGCTTTGTTCATCAATTGCAGCACTGGTGAGCCCTCGACCAACGCCGGATGCGCAATGAAGTCCGCAAACACCTGCATCGCAAACATCCCTTGCGGACCGGCCTTTATGTAAGATCGCAGACGATCCACAAAGGTCTTCAATGTAGGATCGGGATTTGCCTTTGCCCAAGCTAAGTGGGCAGGATCGTCGAACACGTCGCCCAACACCCCTTCAAAGAAAAATCTGCACCCGTCCGCAAAAGACCGGGCCGGCTCTTCAGCATCTCGATCCTTGTCATATAATATCTTGCGGACCTCGATCTCGGCCTGATGAGGCGTAGTTCTAACCAGAGGTTGATTTAGCGTCGCCGGATGAACGGCGAGGTGCTCCACACTAGGAACAACCGTTAGGCGGCCAACGGCGCCGGCAAAACGCCTATCGTAGGACGTGATAACTAGCTGCGCACCTACTTCGACCAGCGTTCCAAGAGAGTCCGCCAATTGTCGTCGATTTTCATCATCGAGCAATTCTTGCGGATCATCGAGTAAGAGAGTCTTCAGGCCTCCACGGGTCTTCAGCACATACTCCCAAAACGCAAAAAAGAACCCGACCAAACTGGCCCGCAGTGCCGACGCGTTTGTCACGTGCTGTGCGGGCGCAGACACGCCGCCCGCACGCACAACGAGATCGAGTTCGCCCTTCCGTCCCATGGCCGTGTCGACCAATTCATGTGCGGTGCTGGGAAAAGTGCTGACATAAATTCGCGACCGCCACAGTGCTGCTTCGGTACGAAGTATCTTACGAAGTTGATCGACTTGCCGGTCCGCCAACTCGCCTAACTTTGAAAGATTTGCGAGCGCGGCGCTCGCGGTCTCGTACTCAATGATCCGCTTTTCGGCAGCGCGCCGAAGTTGAATTTCAGCTTTCAAACGGATGCATTTCGATAGAGCCTTGGTAATTGGCTCAGCGCCTTTCACTGTGGCGTCAAGCTCCAAGAGCTTGCCCATGAGCGTGTTCTTCTCGGAAGCTTCACCTGCTTTGCGCCTGCTACCGAGAACGTTTTCAAAGACTTGACGAGCGAACGCGTCGTTCCCCTGTCGCCACCGGGCAAAACGCAACGCTAAGTCGAGACGCCTCAAGCCCTCTGCCAGGGCAGCACAACTCGCGGGGAGCGAGACAGGCGTGGCGGTAGCGAGATCGGATCTGTGCCTAACTGCCTCGTCAAATGCCTTGGCCGTTTCACTTTTGAGAGCGGCCAATTCACCCGAGAACGCGTCGAGTGCAAAAAGCTCATCGAGAAGAGCTGTGCGTACAAGGTCAACGGGATGGGCCGGGAGGTCCCTTTTAAGTTCAGCTTGCAATGCTTCAGGCAGAACGCTGTTGAGCTTGCCAAGGACGGCTTGCGCCCATCGATTTAGCGTCTGAGCAAACAGAGCCGCGTCCGCGCTTGCCTCATGGAGATGCGTTTTGACCAGCCGACCACTGATGGGATCGAGCGCTTCAACCAGGGAACCGCTGCATACCACGCAAAGATCTTCACTGCGACCGAGGTCGGGGTGTTCTTCAAGCCAGGTAGCCACATGAGCGTAAAGACGGGAACGAGCCGCAGACGATGGATCTTGTGCCAAGCCCTCGAGTAATTTTGCCTCTCGCATTATCTCGCTAATTTTGGTCTCGGCGGCGTTCAACTGCTCCAGCGTGAGTTCGCGAAAGCCTCGCAACCTTGCTATCGAAGGAAGTCGTTGGGGCTGGCCCACTTCGTTAAGTGCTGGCGAAATCGAACTCTCAAGATCCGCACCACGTTTGGGGTCCGCAGGATCGAATCCTTCACCAAGAATGTTCCGAACGGACTCATAGGCGGTCGACTTTGTCGTTTCAAAATACCGGGTGATCTCGTCAACAGTTTCTTCAACAGCCGCATCACCAGGTTCCGGCACCGCCTTTGGCGGCACGAGCGCCGGATAGGGCCGCAGCTCCGCCGCAAGGTCATCCCGCGCTGTTCTGTAAATCCGATCAATTCCCTCGAGTTCTTTAGTTTTGGCCTTGATGAAGTCCTTTACCTTGTTCTTGGCGCGCAGAGCGTGCCCTGCCAAGTCCACCAGCGCCGAAAGGCCCGTCAACTCCGCAACAGCTCGACCAAGCTCAGATTCGCTTCCAACTTTGATGAGCGGGAGAAGGCCTGGCATAACTGTACCGATCCGCACGGCGATCGGATCAACGCCGAGGCCAGTTAATTCCGGCGGTGTCTCCTCAAGGACACCTCGCGCAGTTCGCTTCTGAGTACGGCGGATGGGAGGCAATAGCTCTCCTTCTTCGTCAGCAAAGGTCAGTTCCACCCATGTATCGGCTGGAACCCATCCCTGATCAGGTCGATACTGAGAAACATCAGGCAATGGGGTAACTGGAGAAAGACGGTGCGCCGTTTCATCGTCCCCTCCATCTGCATTAGCTATCCAGCAGTTGAAGTCTACGTCCGCCTTTTCTGGCTCGCGCTGTGGGCGAAGGATCTCACCTGTTAGACCCCAAATGATGGCATTTAAAAGTGAGGTTTTTCCGGAGCCATTGCGGCCCTCGAACAGGGTCACCGGTGCTGCAAATTCATGGACATAGTTTTGCGGTGGCGCGCCAGGAGTTCCAAATTTGTGAAGTCCCGCGAACCTATGAGCTTCAACCTTTGCCAGTGTCAGGCGCCTATTGTTGGCATTGGCTGGGCGCGCCGGAATCGCCGCCACTTCTGGCGGTTTAACGAGAATTTCATCTACCAATTGTTCGGCATGCGTAGCACTGACATTGGCTGTCCAATTTGCCGCGCCCCTCGTTCGGTACCATTGCAGAGCACTGCGTGCTCGGTCATCTGGCAATGAGAATAATACATCACCACCAATAATAACCGCCCGGCTGCTAACTAGATCTGCCAGCAGAGATTCGAGGGTATGGAGATGGAGGTGTTGCGGTGCAAATTCAATCATTTTCCCCCTAATATTTTTTCCGCAAACGTTGTTCGCGCCAGGTCTCTGATGGACACGTTGAGGTCAACGATTTCGACTCAACGGATTATTTCTCTCAGAGATTCACCGGACACCCCAAAACTGCCCGATGGAATTTTGAGCATAAAGCAACATTTGTCCACACCCTTGCAATCCATAAATTAGTCAGCCGATTTTGATTTGGAAATGCTGGTCACAACCGGGTACGACGGCACCAAATCTTCAACGCCGGCGCCGCCCCTCATCCGCCTGCCGGCACCTTCTCCCCGTATAGCGACGGGGCGAAGGAGAACCCCACCCAACCGTTTCTTAATGTGTCTCCGCTACACCCAGCCCTGAAAAGAAGCGGAAAACGGAGAGAAATCGGGGTGCGCTTTTCCGCGGCCACGACTGCCGGGCGGTTCTTGCCGCAGCGTTGGGCGCTGCGCATGGGGCCGTTGCTTGGCCGCATCGATGCCGTGCTGTTCACCGCCGACGAGCGCGGCGAGGCGAGCCGCATGTCGGTCATCGCCTTCTCGGTCCGCATCGTCAGCGCCGTCATCGCCTTTGTCAGCCAGGTGCTGATGGCGCGCTGGATGGGCTCGTTCGAATATGGCATCTTCGTCCTCGTCTGGGTGACGATGGTCATCGTCGGCAACCTCGCCTGCCTCGGCTTCCACACCTCGGTCATCCGCTACATTCCCGAATACCGCGAACGCGGCTTGATGGATGAGCTGCGCGGCATCGTGCTGGCCAGCCGTCTGTTCGTGCTGATCGCCTCGACGCTGATTGCCGGGGTCGGCGCGCTCGGCGTCTGGCTGGCGGCACCCTGGATCGAAAGCTACTATGTGATCCCGTTCATCCTCGGCGTCATCTGCCTGCCGATGATCGCCATGTCCGACCTTTTGTCGGGCCTGGCACGCGCCAACAGCTGGGCGTTGTTTGCCCTGTCGCCGACCTATCTGGTGCGGCCCGTGCTGATCCTGCTGTTCATGGCGCTGATGCTGTTCGTGGGCTACGCACCTGATGCCAGGACCGCCATCTTCGCCTCGATCGCCGCCACCTACGCCACCACGCTGGGACAACTCGTCGGTGTCACCCAGCGCATGGAACGGCAGATCCCGGCGGGGCCGATGAAGGTGCATTTCGCGCAATGGTTCATCGTCTCGCTGCCGATCTTCCTGGTCGAGAGCTTCTTCTTCCTGCTGACCAATGCCGATGTGCTGATGGTCGGCGCCTATATGGATCCCAATGACGTCGCCGTCTATTTCGCCACCGTGAAGACGCTGGCGCTGGTGCATTTCGTCTACTTCGCCGTCAAGGCCGGCGTTGCCCAGCGCTACGCCCAGTTCACCCATGGCGACCCGCAAAGGCTTGCCGCCTTTGCCCGCGAGACGGTGTCGTGGACGTTCTGGCCCTCGCTGTTGATGGCGCTGCTGGTGCTGGCGCTCGGCGAGCCGATGCTGGTGCTGTTCGGCCCGGAATTCACATCAGGCTATCCCTTGCTGTTCCTGCTCGTCTTCGGCGTCGTGGCGCGGGCCGCCGTCGGCCCTTGCGAAAGCCTGCTGACGATGAGCGGCAACCAGAACATCTGCGCCGCTGTCTATGCCATGACGCTGGCCTTCAACATCGCCCTCAATGTGGTGCTCATCCCGATGTTCGGCCTGTGGGGCGCGGCAATGGCCACCGCCTTTGCCATGATCTTCGAAGCCGGCGCGCTCTCCTTCACGGTGTGGCGCAAGCTCGGCATCGCCATGCTCATCTTCGTGCCTGCGAAAGGAGCCGCGTGATGGCTGCCATCCCGTTGCTTGAGGAAACCAGCGGCGGCACCGCCGGAGCCATGGTGTCGGGCCTTGCCGGGCTGACCCGCGACGCCGATCCCGCCCATATCGAGATCCTCGCCAACAACCGGCCCGAGCGCAAGCTCGCCATCTACCCGGCATCGGCAGGTT
Organism: Mesorhizobium sp. M0715; assembly: GCF_040320355.1. Classification (NCBI taxonomy): domain Bacteria; kingdom Pseudomonadati; phylum Pseudomonadota; class Alphaproteobacteria; order Hyphomicrobiales; family Phyllobacteriaceae; genus Mesorhizobium; species Mesorhizobium sp. M0715. The sequence goes on from NZ_JAMYPL010000021.1 coordinate 40,562, forward strand.
TCGACCTGGTGGAGGAGCTGGATTATCTCTGCGCCCGCACGGTCGAGTCCAACGTGTTCTTCAACCCGCGCTTCCTGGCGCCCGCCATGCCGCGGCTGGAGGATCGCGAGGTGCGGCTGGCGGTCATCCGCGACGGCGACGAATACCGCAACCGGCTGCGCCTTCTGGTGCCGTTCTCGGTTGAGCGGCCGGTGGTGCCGCTCGGCGTTCCGGTCATGCGCACATGGTCGAGCCCGTTCGGTCCGCTCGGCACGCCGCTGGTCGACCGCGACGATCCGGTCGGCGTCGTCGAGGACTTCTTCGCGATGCTGTCGCGCCCGCATCTCAAGCTGCCGAAAGTGTTCGTCCTGCCCGACATCCGGCTCGATGGCCCGGTGGCGAGCCTGCTTGCCACCGTGGCCGAGGCGCGCGGCCTGACGCTGGTCACCACCGGCCAGAGCCAGCGCCCGGCGCTGGAGAGCGAGCTCGATGGAGACGATTATCTGAAGGCCTCGCTGCGCTCGCACCATTATCGCGAGTTCCGCCGCCTGAAGCGGCGCCTTGGCGACCTTGGCAAGCTTGAGCATGTCGTGGCGCGCGGCCCCGAAGACATCCGCCATGCCATCGAAGGCTTCCTGTCGCTGGAAGCGGCCGGCTGGAAGGGTCGCGAACGCACCGCCATGGCGATCGACCGCTTCCGCGCCGCCTTCGCCCGCGAAGCCGTGCACCGGCTGGCCGAGCAGGACATGTGCCGCATCCACTCGCTGACGCTCGACGGCCGCACCATCGCCTGCCTGATCGTCTTCGTCGAAGCCGGCATCGCCTACACCTGGAAGACGGCCTACGACGAGACGCTGGCCAGCTATTCGCCCGGCACGCTGCTGATGATCGAGGTGACCAGGCAGCATCTCGACGATCCCAACATCATGATGACCGATTCCTGCGCGGTGCCCGACCATCCGGTGATGAGCCGGCTATGGGCCGAGCGCAAGCCGATGGGCACCCTGGTGATCGGCCTGGCGCCGGACGCCGACCGCCTCACCCGCCAGGCCGCCTCGCAACTGCACCTCTACCGCGAGACCCGCAACATGGCCCGCCTGCTGCGCAACCGCATGAAGAGCTTGCTGGGACGGCGGTGAGAAAAGGCAGGGTGCGGTTCTGGAGAATGGCACATCTTCGCTGCAATATTTGACGGGTGGGTGACCGGGAATTTACTTCGGTTGCCTGCAGGCAAACGCGAATATTGATCTCTGCTTATAAAAAAACGAGATTTCTCGCAGAAATTTCCAGTGAAAGCCGATAAGACCTACTCGCATTCTTGTTCTTCATTCACGATAATCTAGTGATTCGGTAGCGATGAGAGAGAAATGTCGCTGAATCATGAGGCCAACGGCGCCCGGCACATCAGTGCGGAGGACAGCGCCGTTGTCCGAAGGGCCGACGAAGACTTCGAAGAACTGATTCGAAGCATTCGAGCCGCAACGCATCAAGCTTTGCCTCTCTTCGAAGAGGAGCCCGTGACCGGATTGGCCCAGTCAGACACGCTAGCCGCCTCCCTCGGCTCGACTTCGGCCCGGACGGGCTCGAGCCAGGCCCGCGCCATGCGCGGCTCCTCGCTCTTGTCCAACGACAGGCTGGATCCACGTGCCGATGACGACTTGGCGTGGTCGTTGGTTGATCACGATGCCGACGCTCCCGATACCGACAAATGGGAATTGCAGGAAGAGGTGGCGAAGCTGCAGCGCTTGCAGGATCGCACCTCGAAAGAGCTTGGGCGAAAATCGCGCGAGCTATCGATCGCGAGTAAGACAATCGCCGACCTGGACGTCCAACTCAACAAGGCACGGCAGACCATTGCGCAAGCGGACAGGCATGCCGGCCAGCGGGCAACGCGGTTCCTCGAAGCGAATGTCGAGGTTGAGCGTCTGGGCCGGAACCTGGCGCGCGTGTCGGGGCAACTTCGCGACGAGATCATCGCCAGGCAAGCCGCCGAGCAGGCGCGTGAGGACGTTGCATCGCGGCTCGCCAGCTTGCAACAGGCCGCCATGCTGCTTCGTTCCAAGGTCGCGGATTACCAGCTCCAAAACGAAAGACTGACCGGCAAACTGTCTGCGCAGATGCTGGTGCAGCAGGACCTGCAGGTGCGGCTGTCCACGGTCGAGCATCAGCGCGGCGTTCTCGGCGATTGCGCCGCCACCGCGCAGGTACGGGCCGTCGAACTTGAAAAGAGGTTGCGCTCGCTCCAGCGCAGCGCCGCCGATCAAAGCGTGGTCCGCGCAACGCCGAGCGTGGGACAGCCCGCCGAGGGCGTGGCCGAGCATCGGCGCCAAACCTCGGAAACCGAGATTGCGACGTTGCGCCAGGAGCGCGACGCGGCGCGCCGAGACTATGGCGCGGTGAAGGTTCAACTCGCCGATCTCCGCTTGCGCGACATGACCGACGAGCTCGCGCATGCCCGTTGCCGCGATGAGAACCGCCAGCTTCACCACAGGCTGGAAACGCTGAGACGCCAGGATCCGCCCAGCGGACCGGCAGCGGATGACAATGCCGATCTCGAACGGACATTCGACGAATTGCTGGCGGCTGGCGAGCTTGGCGCGGCCAATGACGGCGATCCCACCGCGACGCGCAAGGCGTCTTGATCGCGTTGGGATTTGCCACCCAAAGCTCGAAGAGTGAAGGTTGGTGCCCCTAGCCGGAATCGAACCAGCACTCCTTGCGGAACTCGATTTTGAGTCGAGCGCGTCTACCAATTCCGCCATAGGGGCTCAGGCCGGGCGGCCTGGATGGCGCGGGACTATACGGTTGGAGGGCTGTTCGTCAACTGGCCAATTCTCCGGTGCCCTCAAGATGCGACCAATCTGCGCCTTTCGATTTCGTGACGGGGCTGCCATTGTGCAGCGCGGAAAATCTTTCTAGACAGGCGGCGCATCAAAGCGCGGCACGTCTGCGGGGACGGATGGCGTGCTCTGGGTCTTTGTTCTGTGCATGCCGTTACACCCCAACCTGCCTGCGCAATTGAACGACACGCATTAGGAGTGCCGATGCTTCGCGGACTTTACGACTGGACCTTGTCGCTGGCGGCCCGCAAATCCGCCGAATGGTGGCTGGCCTTCATCGCTTTCGTCGAGAGCTCGGTGTTCCTGGTGCCGGCCGACGTGCTCTATCTGCCGATGGCGCTGTCGCGGCCGGATCGCGCCTACCGCTATGCGCTGATCGCCACCGTCGCCTCGGTGCTGGGCGGCATCGCCGGCTGGTTCATCGGCCACTACGCCTATGACGCGGTGGCGAGGCCGATCCTCGAATTCTACGGCAAGTACGACGAGTTCGAAGCGCTGCGCGCGGGGGCAGGCGTCGGCTTCATCGTCCTGATGCTGATCACATCGGGCGCTGCCCACCTGCCGCCGATCAAGGTGGTGACGATCCTGTCCGGCGTCATCGGCGTCAATTTGCTGTTGTTCGTGGTGCTGGCGATCGTGGCCCGCGGTGGCCGTTTCCTGCTGCTCGCCTGGCTGCTGCGCCATTATGGCGAACCGATCCGCGAATTCATCGAGAAGCGCCTCGGCCTCATCGCCGGCGCCGGCGCGGCTGCCCTGATTTTGCTCTATATCCTGGTCAAATACGCGTTCTGAACAGAACCATTGCGAGCCGGACGGACCGATTGAAATGACAGCGACCATGAATGCCGACACCGGACGCCAGCGCACGCTAACCGCCTTGTTCCTCGCCGTCGCCATGGCCGCCACCGTCGGCTCGGCGCTCGGCTTCCAGTATCTCGGCGGCTACATCCCCTGCCACCTCTGCCTCGAACAGCGCACGCCCTACTATATCGGCGTGCCGCTGATGGTGCTGGCGGTGATTGCGTCGATGCTGCACGCACCGGCATGGCTAACGCGCGGCCTGCTGGCCGTCGGCGGCATCCTGATGCTCTACGGCCTCTATCTCGGCGTCTACCACTCCGGCGTCGAATGGCAGTGGTGGGCCGGCCCGACCGATTGTACCGCAGGCGCCGGGCCGGTCGACACCGGCGGCAAGGGCGTGCTCGACGCGCTCGACAAATTCGTGCCGCCGTCCTGTGACAAGGCCGCCTTGCGCATCCTCGGCCTGTCGCTGGCCGGCTGGAACGCCATCGCCAGCCTGATCCTCGCCGCCGTAGCCTTCCGCGGCGCCCTCACCCGCGACTGATTTGGCGCGATGGCGCCGACGCGAGATCGTTCAAGGAATTCGGCAGGCTGAGTCGTATGGAGTGATTCTCGAGAACCGAAGCGGAGCGGACATTTGGTCCGTGAGCATCGGAAGCGCAGACAATCGCTCCAGACGGCCAGCCTCCCGAATTCTCGAACGATCTCAGGGCTCCAGTTCGACATCCCAGTACAGATAATCCATCCAGCTCTCATGCAGATGGTTGGGCGGGAACAGGCGGCCATTGTTGTGCAGATCGTGCACCGTCGGCTGGAAAGGCTTCTGCAGCGGCCACATCTTGGCATGCGCCGGCATCATGCCGCCCTTCCTGAGGTTGCAGGGCGAGCAGGCGGCAACGACATTCTCCCATGTCGTCGCGCCGCCGCGATGGCGGGGGATGACGTGATCGAAGGTCAGATCCTCCGGCGTGCCGCAATACTGGCACTGGAAGCGATCGCGCAGGAAGACGTTGAAGCGGGTGAAGGCCGGGTGCCTGGAGGGCTTCACATAGGCCTTCAGGCTGACCACGCTCGGCAGCTTCATCGAGAAGGTCGGCGAGGAGACGGCATGCTCGTATTCCGCGACGATGTTCACCCGGTCGAGGAACACCGCCTTGATGGCATCCTGCCACGACCAGAGCGACAAGGGGTAATAGCTGAGCGGACGGTAATCCGCATTCAGCACCAGTGCTGGAAGCCCATCCGGAGATACGGCAACCGTCACGTGTTCACCTCCTTGGTTCTAGACCCGAACGGCGCGGATACTGTAAGCCCGACATGACAGGGATGTGAAGCGGATTGTCGCGTCGCCGAAGCGCCAAAAATGCGTGATTTTTATGATTTTTTGCGGATTCAGGCCGGCGGCGCGGCGTCCCGCCCTCTGGTTTCACGATAATAGGACCAGAAAAGCCGCGATGCGACACCTCGCCACGGGCTCCATGATTCGGCCAGTGCGATCAGGGTTTTCTCCGGCGGACGCGGCTCGATGCCGAGCGCGTGGCCGACCGCGCTCTGCAGCGCGACGTCGCGCGCGGGGAAGATGTCGGGATGCCCGGCGGCGAATAAGAGATACACTTCCGCCGTCCACGGGCCGATGCCGGACACCGCCGTCATCGTCGTGATCGCCTCCTGGGCATCGAGCGAACAGAGGTGATGAAGGTCGAGGCCGTCGGCCACCGCCTGGGCAATTGCGATCAGGCCGCGCTGCTTGGGCCGCGACAGGCCGGCCTCGCGAAACATGTCCTCGCCGGCGGCCAGGATTGCTTGCGGCGTCAGCGGATCGACGAGTTTGGTCAGCCGGCCGAAGATCGCATCGGCACTGGCGCGGGACACTTGCTGCGAGACGACGATCGACGCCAGGCTTCGAAACCCGGGCTCGGACAGCCGCAGCGGCACCTCGCCGGCCATGCCGCGCACCTTTTCCAGGCGCGGGTCGATCACGCAAAGCGCATCGAGCCCCCGGGCAATGTCGTCTGATGTCACGATACGGCGCATGCTTTCTTGTTCCTCGACCGTCGACAGGGTAGCAATTGGCGAAGCGCCGCAAAACATGATTGCCGCCTGAGAGATGACACTCCTGACATTCCGCTTCGCGCCCAGCCCCAACGGCGACCTGCATCTCGGCCACGCCTATTCGGCGCTGCTCAACCAGAAGCTGGCGGCACAGGCGCACGGCCGCCTGCTGCTGCGCATCGAGGATATCGACACGACGCGCTGCACGCCGCTATTCGAGGCAGGCGTGCTTGCCGACCTGAAATGGCTGGGGCTTGGCTGGGAAGAGCCGGTGCGCCGCCAGTCCGAGCATTTCGCCGAATACCAGGCGGTGCTCGAGCGGTTGATCGCGGACGAACTCGTCTACCCCGCCTTCATGAGCCGTGGCGAGATCCGCGCCTTCATCACCGACAGCGAAAAGCGTGGGCGCGACTGGCCGCGCGATCCCGATGGCGTGCCGCTCTACCCCGCCACCGACAAGGCGCTGCCGCTGAAGGAACGCCAGCGGCGGATCGCCGAGAATGCACCCTTCGCCTGGCGGCTGGATGTCGATGCCGCCATGGCGCGTGTCGGCAAGGACCTTTCATGGACGGAGTATTCTGACGAGACGCTTTCCGCGACGCGCTCCGTCGAAGCCCGCCCGCGGGACTGGGGCGACGTGATCTTGGCGCGCCGAGACATTCCGACCAGTTACCACCTCGCCGTCGTCATGGACGATGCGCTGCAAGACGTCAGCCACGTCGTGCGCGGCCAGGATCTGTTTTCCGCCACTGGCGTGCAGCGCCTGCTGCAGCAACTCCTCGGACTGCCGCAACCGGCCTATTTCCATCATCGTCTCATCCTGGGGCCAGACGGACGAAAGCTGTCCAAAAGCCTCGGCGACACCAGCCTTGCCGCCTTGCGCCATGCCGGCGCATCACCTGACGGCATCCGGCGGATAGTCGGGCTTTGAGCCGGCGAGATCAGACAAACCACCTGCCAAATGCGCCGGCCGTTGAATTCCGATGATGCATGGATCAATGGTTTCGCTTTGCGCGTCGGGTTGAAGCGCATTAGAGCAGCGCCACGGTCAACTCCCCCCAACACGGCGGTCTCCGGAACATGCACAGCATCAAGCGGTTCATCCCCGCCACCTTCGTCGTCCTGTGGGCGACCGGCTTTATCGGCGCGCGCTACGCCATGCCGTGGGCGGAACCGTTCACATTCCTCGCCGCGCGTTTCGTCATCGCCGCCATCCTGCTGGCAGTTTTGATGCTTGTGCTGGGTTCAAAAAGAGCCACGCGCAAGGAGGCATTGCATGCCACCGGCGCCGGCATCCTGATGCATGGCGTCTATCTCGGCGCCGTCTTCTGGGCCATCCACAGGGGCATGCCGGCCGGGTTTTCGGCCTTGATCGTCGGCCTGCAGCCGCTGATCACGGCCGTGCTTGCCGGCAAGTTTCTCGGCGAGGCGATCCTGCCGCGCCACTGGCTTGGCCTTGGTATCGGCCTCATCGGCATCGTCATCGTGCTGTGGCCGAAGCTCGGCGCGCTGGGCGGCGGCGTGACCGCGGCGACATTGACCGCCTCGCTGGTCTCGGTACTCGGCATGAGCGCCGGCACCATCTGGCAAAAGCGCTTCGCCTCCGGCGGCGATCTCGTCGCGGCGACCATGTGGCAATATGTCGGCGGTGGTTCGTTGATGCTCCTCGCCTCGCTCGCCTTCGAAACCCGCACGGTCATCATCAATGGCGAACTGATCTTCGCCATGGCCTGGCTGGTGCTGGTGCTGTCGCTCGGCGCCATTTTCCTGCTGATGGTGATGATCCGCGACGGGGAGATGTCGAAGGTGGCGTCGCTGTTCTACCTGGTGCCGGCGGTGACGGCGGTCATCGCCTGGGCACTCTTCGACGAGCAGCTCAACGCGCTGCAGATCGTCGGCATGGCGATCACGACCTTCGGCGTTGGCCTGGCAACGGCGCGGCAGACCAAGGGAGTTGGGGAATTGAAGAACTGAAGAATTGAGGAATTGAGGAATTGAGGAATTGAGGAATTGAGGAATTGAGGAATTGAGGAAGATGGGGGCCATCTGGCGCTGGGTGCTACGTCAATTCTTCAATTCTTCAATTCCTCAATTCTCCCATTCCCCAGTTCCCCAATTCGACCTGTCATCCCACCCGCGCACGCGCCTCCAGATAGCGACTGATCGCGGCGTTGAGCTCGCCGCCGAGGATGAAGATCGCCGAGACCATGTAGAGGAAGACCACGGCGATCATGATCGAGGCCAGGCCGGCATAGGTCGTCACGTAGGACGAGAAGTGGTCGAGATAGGTGGCGAAGATGGTCGAGCCGATAAGCCATGCCGCCAGCGTGAAGACGATGCCCGGCACCAGCGAGACGAAGCGGCGCTTGCCCGCCGGCAGCCAGAAATGCACGGCAAACAATCCGCCGACGATGACCGCCGAAGCGATGACGTAACGCCACAGGGTGATGGTGCCCATATAGGGCTTGATCCAGTCGATATGGGCTTCGGCGAGCCGCGCCAGCAGCGGCGCGAACACCAGGAGCACGCTGATCGCCAGGAAACCGGCCGTGGCGATGAGAACGAAGATGATGCTCTGCACCCGGCGGTAGATGATGCCGCGCGTTTCCGAAACGCGGTAGGCGCGGTTGAGCGACGTGCGCAGCGCCTCGATGCCGTTCGACGCAAAATAGGCAGCAAGCACCACACCATAGGTCAAAAGGTCGGTGCGCCGGACGGTCAGCACATTGAGCACTTCGCGCGCGATCGGCTTGGCGATCTGTTCGGGCCAGGTGTCGAAGACCAGATGCACGGCCGTGTCGGAGAACGCCTGTGCGCCCAGGAAGCTCGCCAGCGTCGTCGCGAAGATCAGGAACGGGAACAGCGCCATCAGCGATGTGATCGCCAGATGGCTGGCCATGGCCCAGCCGTCATCGGTGTTGAAATGGCCAAGCGCGTCGTAGAGAACCCGCTTGAGGGCTACGATCTTCCGCAACAAGAACCGCGCCCTCCAATTGTCTCCACGCCGGGAATATGGGAAGGGATTGCGGCAAATGGCAACCCTTGGCGAAACCACGAACAGTCCGGCGCAGAAGGTGCGCTCGATTATCATCACCGGTGCGTCTTCGGGAATAGGCGCGTACTGCGCCCGCGCGTTGAAGGCGGAAGGCTGGCGGGTGTTCGCAACGGCGCGCAAGCCGCAGGACATCGCCGCGCTCGAAGCCGAGGGCATCGAGGCCTTCTATCTCGATTATTGCGAGCCGGACTCCATCGCCGCGCTGGTGACGGCGGTGCTCGACCGCACCGGCGGCCGGCTCGACGCCCTGTTCAACAACGGCGCCTATGCGCAGCCGGGCGCCGTCGAGGATCTGCCCGTTGCGGCGCTCAAGCAGCAGTTCGAGGCGAATTTCTTCGGCTGGCATGATTTGACCCGCCGACTGGTGCCGGTGATGCGCCGCCAGGGTCAGGGCCGCATCGTCCACTGCTCGTCGATCCTTGGCCTGGTGCCGGTGCGCTTCCGCGGCGCCTATTCCGCGTCGAAGCATGCACTGGAGGCCTTGATGCTCTGCCAGCGCCAGGAACTGGCCGGCAGCGGCGTCCACGTTTCGCTGATCGAGCCGGGGCCGGTGAAGTCGAAGATCGCCAGCAATGGCCTCATTTGGTTTCTCAGCAGCATCGACCACGAAAATTCCGTGCACCGCGTGGACTATGCGGCGCAACTCGAGCGGTTGCGGGCCGGCGGCAGCCAATCGGCCTTGAAGCCAGGGCCGGAAGTCGTTCATGCGGCGCTGCGCCATGCACTTCTATCGCGGCGCCCGCGCCCGCACTATGTGGTAACAGTGCCGGCCAGGATCGGTGCGGTGCTCAAACGCATCCTGCCGGCATCGATGCTCTACCGCCTGATGGCCAAACGCGCCTGAACGCCAAACAACTGGAACGCAACAATGGCAACCGTCTTCAACATTCTCGCCATTCTGGTCATGGTCGCCGTTGCGGTCGTGCTTGTTCGTGGCCTCATCAACATGATGCGCGGCGGTTCCGGCGTCACCTCGAACAAGCTGATGCAGGCACGCGTCATGCTGCAGGCCGTGGCGCTGGTGCTGATCCTGCTTGCGGTGTATTTCACCCGCAAGTGAGGATATCGGCAGCCGGGGAGGCGAAATGGTCAAGCTCAACAAGATCTACACCCGCACCGGCGATGATGGCACCACGGGTCTCGGCACCGGCGAAAGGCGGCTGAAATCCGACCTGCGGGTAGACGCTTACGGCACCGTCGACGAGGCCAATGCCTGCATCGGCATCGCCCGGGTCCACACGGCCGCGACCCATCCCGCGATCGATGCCATGCTTTCCCGCATCCAGAACGATCTGTTCGATCTCGGCGCCGATCTCGCCGTGCCCGACGACGGCAAGCCACTCGGCTACGAGCCGCTTCGCATCGTCGCCGTGCAGACCGACCGGGTCGAGAAGGACATCGACCTTCTCAACAAGGAGCTTCAGCCGCTCAAATCCTTCGTGCTCAATGGCGGCACGCCGGCAGCGGCGGCACTTCACCTTGCCCGCACCGTGGCGCGGCGGGCCGAAAGGCTGATCGTGGCCCTTGCCCAGGACCCGAACGAGCACGTCAACCGCGACGGACTGAAATACATCAACCGCGTCTCGGATTTCCTGTTTGTCGCCGCCCGGGCGGTCAATGACAACGGAAACGCCGACGTGCTATGGGTTCCCGGCAAGAACCGCTGATTGTCGAAAGCGGAAGAGGGCCTGGGGCAATGTTCATCCCGCTTTACGACACCAACAGGCTGCGGCACATCCGCCTGCAATATGTGACCATCGGGCTGATCGTGGTCAATGCCCTGGTCTACCTTGCCACCGCGCTCGGCGGCGAGAGTTTCTCCAATGCCGCCGTGCTTGGTCTCGGCTTCATCCCGTCGGTCGTCCATGACACCGCCGAGCTCGATCCCCGTTTCATCGTCATCCCCGAAAGCCTGAGCTATCTCACCTATTCCTTCCTGCATGCAGACATCTTCCATCTCGGCGGCAACATGCTGTTCCTGTGGGTGTTCGGCGACAATGTCGAGGATGCGCTCGGCCACATCCGCTACCTCATCTTCTACCTGTTGTGCGCGATCGCCGGCGCCGCTTTCCAGGGCCTCGTCGCCTGGGATTCGCAAGTGCCGCTGATCGGTGCCTCCGGCGCCATCGCCGGCGTGGTCGTCGCCTATCTGATCCTTTATCCCAGGGTGAAGGTCTGGGTGCTGGCCTTTGCCCGCATCCCGCTGCGGATTCCGGCCTTCATCCCGCTCATCTTGTGGGTGCTGTTCCAGGTGGTGATGTTTGCCGCCGGCGGCGAGGACCAGATTTCGTGGGCCTGCCATATCGGCGGCATCATTGCCGGAGCCGTTCTTGTGCTCGTCTTGCGCAGCCGCGGCGTGCCGCTGTTTGCCGGCGCCGACGAGGACGTCGCGCCCACCGCTCCCGACCAACCCCCGGTTGCCACGGAACCGCTGATCCCCGACCCGCCCGCCGCGACACCGCGCTGGGGGCGAGGAAACGCTTCCAGTTCGGACTGAACCGATTTGAGCAGCTTGCAGCGTATTGACGTGCAGGGTTGCCGCAACTACGGAAACGTCACCGCCGCAACCTAAGGCGGGCAAAGACCAGAATTTCCATCCGGCCAGAATTCCATCCGGCCAAAATTCAGTCAGGAATGTCGGCTTTCGACAACTCGGAAAGGGCGCAGGCTGTTATAGCGCGCCCAACTAGCGTGAAGAGGTGACAGGCAAATGAAGATCCTTGTACCCGTGAAGCGGGTTGTGGATGCGAACGTCAAGGTTCGCGTGAAGGCTGATGGTTCGGCGGTGGAGCTCGCCAACGTCAAGATGGCGATGAACCCGTTTGACGAAATCGCGGTGGAAGAAGCAATCCGGCTGAAGGAAGCCGGCAAGGCCGAAGAAATCATCGTCGTCTCGATCGGCCCGCAGCAGGCGCAGGAAACACTGCGCACCGCGCTCGCCATGGGCGCCGACCGCGCCATCCTGGTCAAGACCGACGAACAGACCGAGCCGCTCGGCGTCGCCAAGGTGCTGAAAGGCGTCGTCGACGCCGAGCAGCCCGGCCTCGTCATCCTCGGCAAGCAGGCTATCGACGACGATTCCAACCAGACCGGCCAGATGCTGGCGGCACTGCTGGGCTGGGCGCAGGGCACCTTCGCCTCCAAGATCGTGCTCGACGGCGACAACGCCAAGGTGACGCGCGAGGTCGACGGCGGCCTGCAGACCGTGGAACTGAAGATGCCGGTGATCGTCACCGCCGACCTTCGCCTCAACCAGCCGCGCTATGCCTCGTTGCCCAACATCATGAAGGCCAAGAAGAAGCAGCTCGACGAGAAGACCCCGGCCGACTACGGCGCCGACGTCAAGCCGCGGCTGAAGGTCATCAAGACCGAGGAGCCGAGTGGCCGCAAGGCAGGCGTCAAGGTCAAGAGCGTCGCCGAACTGATCGACAAGCTCAAGAACGAAGCCGGCGTGCTGTAAGCGATCGGGAAAGGAACAAGAAAAATGGCTATTCTCCTCATCGCAGAACACGACAACGCAACGCTTTCCGACCAGACCGCCAAGGCGCTGTCGGCCGCCCTGCAGATCGGCTCGGACGTGCATGTGCTGGTTGCCGGCAAGGGCGCCAAGCCGGCAGCGGACGCTGCCGCCAAGCTCAAGGGCGTGAGCAAGGTGCTGCTGGCCGAAGCCGACGAACTCGCCGAGCGCCTCGCCGAGCCGACGGCAGCACTGGTTGTGTCGCTGGCGGGCGCTTACGACACCATCATCGCGCCGGCGACCTCGTCGGGCAAGAATGTCGCGCCGCGCGTGGCTGCGCTCCTCGATGTCGCGCAGGTGTCCGAGATCATCGAAGTCGTATCGGCCGACACCTTCAAGCGCCCGATCTATGCCGGCAACGCTATCCAGACGGTGCAGTCGAGCGACGCCAAGAAGGTGATCACGGTTCGCACAGCCTCGTTCCAGGCAGCCCCCGAGGGCGGCTCGGCGGCGGTCGAGACCGTCAAGGCCGCGGCCAATCCCGGCCTCTCCACCTTCGTCGAGAACAAGCTTTCCGAGACCGACCGTCCGGAGCTGACCTCGGCCAAGATCATCATCTCGGGTGGTCGTGCGCTGGGTTCGGCGGAGAAGTTCCAGGAGGTCATCCTGCCGGTCGCCGACAAGCTCGGTGCAGCCGTCGGCGCCTCCCGCGCCGCGGTCGATGCCGGCTATGCGCCGAACGACTGGCAGGTCGGCCAGACCGGCAAGGTGGTTGCCCCCGATCTTTACATCGCGGTCGGCATCTCCGGCGCCATCCAGCATCTCGCCGGCATGAAGGATTCGAAGGTCATCGTCGCCATCAACAAGGACGAGGAGGCGCCGATTTTCCAGGTTGCCGACTACGGCCTCGTCGGCGATCTCTTTGTCATTCTGCCGGAGCTGCAAAAGGCGCTTTGACGCTTTCTGCCAAAGGTATTAAATGTGAGGGTGGGGTAGACGAAGTCGCCCCGCCCTTTTAGTTTGCACCGCACAAAAAGCAGGCCGCAAAGGCGAAAAGCAATCCAGCAAAAGTGCGCAGCGGTTTTCCCGGGAAAAGCGCGTAGCGCTTTCCCTAGGGAATTGCGGTAAAATAAAAAGGTGGAGCGCTTTCGCAGTTCAAGCGGAAGGGCTCAGGACGGGATCGGTGTAATGAGCAAGATCGAGACGATCGGCATCATCGGCGCGGGCCAGATGGGCGGCGGCATCGCCCATGTCTCCGCGCTTTCGGGCTACAAGGTGCTGATCTATGATATTTCGCCCGACCGCATCGAGAAAGGCATCGCCACAATCAGCGGCAACATGGCCCGCCAGGTGGGGTCCGGCAAGCTCGACGAGAAGGTGCGCAACGACGCGATGGGCCGCATTTCGGCCGCGCCCGCGATGGCCGATCTTGCCGGCGCGGATCTGGTGATCGAAGCGGCGACCGAGGACGAGACGGTCAAGCGCAAGATCTACGCCCAGCTCTGTCCGCAGCTCAATCCCGAAGCCATCCTGGCGACCAACACCTCGTCGATCTCGATCACGCGGCTTGCCGCGCAGACCGACCGGCCGGAGCGGTTCATCGGCATACATTTCATGAACCCGGTGCCGCTGATGAAGCTGGTCGAACTGGTGCGCGGCATCGCCACCGAGGACCAGACCTTCGAGGCGGCAAAGACCTATGTGAAGCAACTCGACAAGACGATTACGGTCTCGGAGGATTTTCCGGCCTTCATCGTCAACCGCATCCTGCTGCCGATGATCAACGAGGCGATCTACACCCTCTATGAGGGTGTCGGCTCGGTCGACGCCATCGACACCGCCATGCGGCTCGGCGCCAACCATCCGATGGGGCCGCTGCAGCTGGCCGATTTCATCGGGCTCGATACCTGCCTGTCGATCATGCAGGTGCTGCATGACGGCCTGTCGGACTCGAAGTACCGTCCTTGCCCGCTGCTGGTGAAATATGTCGAGGCCGGCTGGCTCGGCCGCAAAACCGGGCGCGGTTTTTACGATTATCGCGGCGAGCATCCCGTTCCGACGCGCTGAGCGCATCGTCGGCGCAAATCAGGGGCAAGCCTTTCGGCGGTGACAGGCTCGATCAGGAGGCCGCGGCCAGCGGCTCTGTCCGGCCATCCACGATCCGTGCGTCGGGCGCCACGGAGACACAGCCACGGCCGGCCGCCTTGGCCGCATAGCAGGCCGCATCGGCTCTCGCGATGATCTCGTCGACCTCGCCGCAATTGGCATTGATCGCAGCCAGTCCGATGCTGGCGCCGATCACGTGAGGACGGCCGTCCCAGGTGAAGTCCAGGCCGCCGATCGCATCGATGATGGAGCGCGCCGCGATCTTGGCACCGGCTGCTGAACCCGATTTCAGAATGACCGCGAATTCGTCGCCGCCGAGGCGAGCGACGATATCGTCTGGACCAAGCACGCCACGAATCGCCACGGCAACCCGCTTCAGCAGCGCGTCTCCCGCCGCGTGGCCGCCCGTGTCGTTGACCAGTTTGAAGTGGTCGAGATCGATGAACATGAACTGATGTCCGCTGGCTCCGACCGACTCTGTCGTGTCGCCGGTCGACTTCCTCGTGTCGGCGGTGCCGTCCTTGCGGGCCTGACCGACCAGGCCCTCCATGGCGCGGATGAAGCTCGAGCGATTGGCAAGGCCGGTCAGCGCGTCGTGTGCCGCGGCGTGCGCCAGTTGGCGCTGCAGCGCGCGCGCATCGGTAAAGTCCTGGAAGACGATGACCAGCCCGCAGAATTCGTTCCGTTCGTTGATGATCGGCGACACGACCTGGCGGATGCTGCAGCGCGTGTCGTCGCGCCGGATCAGGACGGCGCGGCTGTTCTGGTCGGCGGGCGCATGAACGCCAATCGCGGGCCGGGTGACGCCGATCCTGTGCCCCGTCTCCTCGTCGACCGCCCAGTAGACATGGCCAAGCATCTTGCCGAGAGCCTCGCCGCCGGCAATCCCGGTCAGCTTTTCGGCGACCGGGTTCATGAAGGTGACGCGGTTTGCGGCATCGGTGCAGATGACGGCATCGCCGATCGATTGCAGCGTCACCCTCAGCCGCTCCTTTTCATCGGCAAGCATTGCCGCCGACACAGTGAGGCGCTCTTCGGCCTCCTTGCGACGGGTGATGTCGGTCAGGCTGCCAATGGCCCTGATCAGCCGTCCATCCTCGTCGCGTTCGATAGCCTTGCCGCGGTCGAGTATCCACATCCAGTGGCCATCCTTGTGGCGCATCCTGAATTCGGCCTCAAAGAACGGTGTCTTGCCCTCGAGATGAGCGCGATCCGCTTCGGCGACAGTCTCGCGATCGTCGGGATGAATCATCGTCAGCCAGCTGTCGGTGTCGCCATCGAGCTCGCCATCCGCATAGCCCAGCATCTTGACCCAGGTCGAGGAATAGGTCGTGCCGCCCTTGCGCATGTCGAGGTCCCAGACGCCTTGGCCGGCACCAGCCAGAGCAAAATTCCAACGCGTTTCCGCTTCGGCAATGCGCGCCTCGGCCTGCTTGCGCGCGTCGATGTTCTCGATTTGGGAGACGAGATAGAGCGGACGGCCGCTGGTCTCATCGCGAATGACCGAGCCGGCAAGATGGGCCCAGACGGGCGTTCCGTCCTTCCTGAGATAGCGCTTCTCGAAGTGGAAGGAATTGACCGTGCCCGCCTTCAGATCGTCCATCGTCTCCCGCCCGATCTGCAGATCGTCGGGATGCGTGATCTGGAAGAAAGTCAGCGCCTCGATCTCTTCGCTTGTGTAGCCAAGCATGGCGGCGAAGGCCGGATTGGTCTGGCGGATGCGACCGTCGAGACCGACAACCACGATGCCGATCGCCGAATCCTCCATGGCGCGGCGGAAGCGCAGTTCGCTCTCGGCAATCTGCTGGCGATGCCTGCTGATCCTGCGTATGGACAGGGCGGCGAGGAACAGCGCGCCCACCGCCATCGCCACCGCGATCTGCAGGCAGAGCTTCAACGCTTCGGTGCCGAGGTCCAGGCGCGAAAGCAGGATCGAGGTCGCCAGCACGCCCAAGCCGGCGACGAGCAACGCCAACCCTGCATGCCCAAGAGATTCTCGGCTGGTCAATCCTCGCCACATCACGATACGTGCCACCCCCGTGCGCAAACGCATGTTCTCGCATCAACCTTGGCGGATCGTTTTTAAGGAAAGGTTGCGTCCGGCATGCCGGCGTGGTCGCCAACCGGCAAACAATTGCCGGCATGATTAAGGATCGGTGCACGGGTCCGCGATCGTTACGAAACGCTACCAGCGTATGAAAAACCGTCCGCCGAGCGCACCGAGCAATGCGAGCGCTGCGATCGCTATCGTGTACCAGGGGGCGACGAAAAGCGGCGAGTCGTCGAAGCAGTGCGCGGCATAGAAGGTTGCCGCCAGCCCGCCGGCGAGCAGGCCCGCCACCGCACCGGCAAGCACCGGCCGTGTCGGCGCGCCATAGCGCAGCATCCACAGGAAGACGGCAAGCGGGCCAATACCGATCAGCGGGATGAAGCCCATGCAGAACATCATGTTGTTGCCGACCATCCGTGTACCCCACAGCGCCTCCGGCACCATGAAAAGCTCCAGAAGCACCGCCACGGCTACCAGCACTGGCGCCGCGGCCATCCAGGCCATTGCCCGGCCCGTCGAGGCACCCGGTGTCGACAAGGCGCGGATCAGGGCGAAGGCGCTGACGGCAAGCACGATGGTGAAGACGAATTTGGAGAGGAAGCGCATCGTGTGCGCGGCCGCCATGAAGTCTGGGCGCGGGCCGATGGTCAGCAGGAAAACGATGGCCGCGATCACCGCCCCCGCACCGGCGGCCAGCCACCAGGCCGATTGCAGCGGCATCGCCTTGCTGCTTGCATCGGCGTCCAGCGCCCTGATGAGATCGTCCGTCCTCATGTCATTCCCGCCCGAACCGCCCCTGCCCGAATCGCTTGGCTATCGCGGCAAGTCCGCGATGCAGCGACACACGCACCGCCGTCTCGCTGATGCCGAACTTCGCCGCCGTCTCACCGATGGACCGCCCTTCCACCGACACGGCCGAGACCACGGAGCGCTGTGCCGGCGACAGGCTGTCCAATGCCCGGTTGATGTCTCGCTCGCTGACGGTCTCGGTTTCCGGCTCGGCGAACGTCTCGGCGATATCGTCGACATCGATCTCGATGCGCCGTCCGCGCCGCCGGAACGCATCGATCAGCTTGAAGCGGGCGATCGCGTAGATCCACGGCAACACCGGCGCATCCTGGCGCCAAGTATGTCGTTTTACATGAATGGCCAGCAAGGTTTCCTGCACGACATCCTCGGGATCGACCCCGCCCTGCACGATCTTGCGCCTGGCAAAACCGCGAACCAGCGCGGCAATCCGGTGCAGAAAGTCGGCGTAAGCCCTTTCATCTCCTGCGATCGCGGCCCGCATCAGCCGGGAAAGTTCGGCCTCGTCCTTGCCGCTCACAAGAGTTCACTCCCCCGAATTTCGCGTCTCGGCGCTGATTTGTTACGTGGCCGGCGAAATAATGTCCAAGCCAAACTGTCGGCAAATCACGAAAGTTTGCTGCACACTGCGCGCCGATCGCCAGTGCGATATTGCCCCGCGCTCTTGTTCTTGAACTCAAGGCTTGGCGCCGAACATGGCATCCCGGAAAGACCTGAAGCCCTTTCGAACGGTCAGCTTCATTCGTCTGCGACGGTACTTGTTTCTCAGGCGGCCCAAGATCTGGAGATGTGTCTCATCGATATCCGGAGTGGATAGGGGATCGTTAGCATATGGCAGCTGTGCCAAGGCATCTGCATGCATGTTGGCGTAAGGCAACGAATCATATCTGTCGAAGGGTGTGGGAGGGTCGTTCAATACAGTGGGATTGGTGTTGATCTCGAAAACCTGGATGCGACCATCGACAATGGTGTAGTCGATCCTGCCATATGAGATCCCCGCCTTCTCGAAAATCGGCATCAGCTCTACCGCATGCGGATTGTCGCGCACAAAGGCGGTATGCTCGACCCGATGTTGCCCCGACATACCGCCTCCCTGTACCTTTATGAACCACTCCTTGCTGGCGAAGCAGTGTTGCGCATAACTGCGCTCGCCGATCCGATATGCCGAGTATTTTCGGTAGCTGCCATCGGCACCAGCCTTTGCTCCAAACTCCACCACCATGGGGCGAACAAAATTCATCGTACCCAGGTTCGAGAGCGCCTCGCCGAGTTCCGCCGGCGATTGCAACAGCGGCGGCACTTTATAAGCGGCGCCCGTCTCGTCACGCAGAAACACAGGAAAACGCATTCCCGCCGGCAGAATTTCGGGTCTGTATACATTGAAATCATTGATGCCGTCCGCGAACAGCATACGCAATAGATCGAAACGCTGAAGGCTTTTTCGCGGATGGTTGAGTTGAAACAGATCAGGCTGCTGCGACTCCATTCGCTGGCTGAGATTGGAGCATGCTTCAATCTCTGCTTCGCTCAGTCGGTCCAAATCCGTCCAAAGAACGGTGCCTCTGGAAATCTCAAGCAGATGCGCCCGTTCGTCATAGGGGACAAAGCGCACAGAATCCTGCAAATCAGTTCGAAAATAGAGTAGCAGGCTTGCCAGGGTATAGGCATGCAAGCGATGGCAAACATAGAAGATCATGAGACAACCCGCCCCTACTCATGCACCCATCAACAGCTGGTATCAGAAAATTATCGATTCGATATCGCAACTACGAGCGGCCTTTCGACGATGAAGATGATCGTAGTTCAACAACTTGTGGCAGACGACGTTCCGGGCATGGCCGCGATGGAGGCCGCAGCCTGGGGACGACTCGGTGCCAGCGAAAAAACAATTCACCACCGGCTTTCGCTCGGGCATACAATGATCCTGGCCATGGTTGAGAACCTTGTTGCCGGCGCGATCTGCTTCGTGGAAACCAGCCAAGATCCGCACGATACGGGAAGGTTCCCCAAGACCTTCTCCGCCTACTCTTCGCTTGTCAGGAGCCAACCTGCACGGTCACTCTACGTTTACAATCTTGGTGTGCGACCCGAATTCCGCGGCACCGACATGGCACGCCGCCTGTTGTCGCAAATGTCTGACCATGGCCGGCAGGTCGGTGCGCGTTGGTTGGTCGGCGACGGACGTTGCCCGTCCTACGCGGGAGCACAGGACGAGTTGCCCGACAAGGTTCGGCCGGATCCGGAATTTCGTCGGACCATCGACGATTGGCACCGGACCGGTGTCATGCCTTCGGTGGAATCCATAACGAGGGATCCGCTACTGCGGTTCTATAACCGTGTTCTCCGGTGCGAATTTCTACATCTCGCGTCCGATTTTCTACCTGAAGACATGAGTTCCGGCGGATTTCGCGTTATCTTTGCTGTCGATCTTGCCCGATGACAGATCAAGCTGATCTATTTGACCCCATTGCCCATGGCAGCGATGCGTTTCCCGAATTCGCCCGTCGTCGGAGTTCAGGAGGCGCCAGTTGGGGCAAACCTCCTTATCCCGAGGTCGGTGAAGCCTTCTACGTGTTCAGCCATGCGCTTGTTTCCCAGGCCTTGAAACACCCGCTGTTGCTGCAGGCACCGCCGGGCGCCTATCAGGAGGTCAGGCAAAAGATCAGCGCCAATCCGGCCCTGGACCTGTTGACCCGTTCCATGCTGCTGTCCGACCCGCCGCGGCACATGCGCCTGCGCCGCCCATTGGCTGGTTCGCTAAGCTTTTCCTCCAGCAACGGGCTGTTCGACCGGCTTGCGGCCAAAGCGTCGGAACTTACGCAGGCAGCTGTACAAAAACCGGAGTTCGACGCGGTTCGTGATATAGGCCTGCCGCTATCGTTTTCAGGCCTGGAACAGATCCTTGGTATCGACATGGACGATCCCTGGCGGATTGGCGCCGACGCACAGCTTATGGCCAACGCCCTGGAAATAAGGGCCGGCGGCGTAGACGAAGACGCAAACGATGCCTGCCGCCGATTGGAGGCATGGGTATCCAGCGTGATAGAACACGGTACTGTGCGCCCAAACGGTATTTCAGCTCAGATGCTTGCCGAAGTCGAGGCTGGCCGCTGGCTGAGAGACGATGTCATTGCAAACATCGTATTCCTGCTCTTTGCCGGGCAGGCGACAGTCGTCGATACCTTCGGCAATGCGCTGGTCGCGCTTGCACGCTTCCCAGAACAGCTTTCGCTGCTTGAAGATGGGAAAGTCAGTTGGTTTTCAGCAGCCGAAGAGCTGCTCCGTTTTTGCGCTCCGGTTCACTATGCCGGAGCGCGTATCGCCGCGGAAGATTTGCAGTTTGGTGGCGCAACCATAAAAGCCGGGCAGGCCGTCGTACCCGTGCTGGCGAGCGCCAATCGAGACATTTCTGTTTTTCCGGCGGGCGACCGGTTGGATTTGGGTTCCGGCATTTCGTCGGCCCTTGCCTTTGGCACCGGACTGCATGCCTGTCTGGGTCAACACGTCGCCCGGTTAGAAATGGCTGTACTGCTGGAGGCCTTGTTCACGCAGGCCAAAGGCTGGTGCTTGGATCTTCCCAGGGTCGTCAGGCGGCATTCGGTGCTTTTCCACGGTCTGCAAGCCGCCCCATTCATCCGGTCGGCCTATCAACCATCGGGTTGAATTCGGCACGCCATTCGCGTCACTTCATCACTTGGAATTGTGAGCCCGATATCAAGCGTTTGTGCTTCAGCGGCCGATTGAAGCAGATCACCAATGTTGACTAAGGCTGTCAGGTATCGGTAGGTGAGCCGGTGCCAACCGAACTTTAGGACAATGACATGAAATACGCTCTTTCCACCCTCGCCGGCGCCACCGCGCTGGCAATCATGCTGATCGCCAGCCCGTCGATGGCGGAAGATGATGGCATCATTGTCTACAACGCCCAGCACGAAAGCCTGACCAAGGCGTGGGCCGAAGGCTTCACCAAGGAGACCGGCATCAAGGTCACCGTGCGCAATGGCGGCGACAGCGACTTCTCCAACCAGATCGTCGCTGAGGGCACTGCTTCGCCGGCCGACGTGTTCCTGACGGAAAACTCGCCGGCCATGGTGCTGGTCGAGACGGCCGGCCTGTTCGCGCCGGTCGACGCCGACACGTTGGCACAGGTTCCCCAGGACTATCAGCCGGCCAGCGGCAAATGGGTCGGCGTCGCAGCGCGCAGCACGGTCTTTGCCTATAACAAGACCAAGCTGACCGCCGACCAGTTGCCCAAGTCGATGCTCGACCTCGCCGATCCGAGCTGGAAGGGCCGTTGGGCCGCCTCCCCGTCAGGCGCCGATTTCCAGGCCATCGTCAGTGCCCTGCTCCAGCTCAAGGGCGAAGCCGCTACCGCCGACTGGCTGAAGGCGATGAAAACCAACTTCACCGCCTATAAGGGCAACAGCACGGTGATGAAGGCGGTCAATGCCGGCGAGATCGAAGGCGGCGTGATCTATCACTATTACTACTTCGGCGATCAGGCCAAGACCGGCGAAAACAGCAAGAATGTCGAGCTGCACTATTTCAAGAACCAGGATCCGGGCGCGTTCGTCTCGATCTCCGGCGGCGGTGTGCTGGCCTCGAGCAAGCATCCGAAGGAAGCCCAGGCCTTCCTGAAATGGCTGACAGGCAAGGGCGGCCAGGACGTGCTGAAGACCGGCGATTCCTTCGAATACGCGGTCGGCAAGGGTGCGGAGTCCAACCCGAAGCTGGTGCCGCTCGTCGATCTGCAGGCACCAAAGGTCGACGCCACGACGCTGAACTCCAAGAAGGTCACCGACCTGATGACGGCAGCCGGCTTGCTTTAGTTGCCATTCGTCCTAAAAGGACACCCGACCACGCTCCCGCGGGAATTCGCCTTCCGCGGGAGTGATTTTGTTTTTCGAGATGGCATTCGTCGATGACGACACGCTGTGTTCCCGACCGTGATCGCGGTCTTTCAATTGCTGCCGCTGGACGGCAGCGGCACGGCGTCTGACCTGATGCAGTCCGCGGTTGATCTCGCGCGCTCGGGCCTGCCTTCGGGCACAGGCCGAAGGGCCCGGCGCCGAGCCCCGCTTTGGCTGGTCATTGCCGCCATCTTCGTTGCGCTGCTGGCGCTGGTGCCGCTCGCCTTCATCATCTGGATCGCGGTGCAGACCGGCTGGGAAACCGTCTCGGCGCTGGTCTTCCGGCCGCGTGTCGGCGAGCTTCTGGTCAACACTGTCCTGCTGGTCGCGCTCTCCGTGCCGATCACCATCGTGCTGTCGGTTGCGCTGGCCTGGCTGACCGAGCGCAGCGACCTGCCGGGCGCCCGGCTCTGGGCCTGGCTCTGCGTGGCGCCGCTTGCCATCCCGGCTTTCGTGCACAGCTATGCCTGGGTCACCATGGTGCCGGGACTGCACGGCCTGTGGGCCGGCGTGCTGGTTTCCGTGATCGCCTATTTCCCGTTCCTGTATCTGCCGGTGTCGGCGGCATTGCGCCGTCTCGATCCCGCCCTCGAGGACGCTGCCGCCGCACTCGGCCTTGGACCCCGGCGCGTGTTCTGGCGGGTCGTGCTGCCGCAATTGCGGCTCGCCATCTGCGGCGGCTCGCTGCTGGTCGGCCTGCATCTGCTGGCCGAGTACGGCCTCTATGTCTTCATCCGCTTCGACACCTTCACCACGGCGATCGTCGACCAATTCCAGTCGACCTTCAACGGACCGGCCGCCAACATGCTGGCCGGCGTGCTGGTCAGTTGCTGCTTCGTGCTGCTCGGCCTCGAAGTGCTGGTGCGCGGCGAGGAGCGCTATGCCCGCGTCGGCTCAGGTGCGGCGCGCCATCAGCAACGCACGAGCCTCGGACGCGCCACCATCCCGAGCCTGCTCTTGCTTGTCGTCACCACGCTTTTGGCGCTCGGCGTGCCGTTCGTCACCATCGGTGGCTGGCTTGCCGCCGGCGGCGCCGCTGTCTGGCGCCTGAACGAGATCGGCCTGGCGCTTGGCCAGACGCTGTTCCTGGCGCTCGCCGGCGCCTTGCTGGCCACGGTCGCCGCCATGCCGATGGCCTGGATCTCGATCCGCGCGCCGGGGCCGTTGCAGCGCCTGCTGGAGGGCTGCAACTATATTGTCGGCTCGTTGCCGGGGGTTGTCATTGCGCTGGCGCTGGTCACCATCACGGTGCGCATCGCGCTGCCGCTCTACCAGACCCTGTTCACCATCCTGGTGGCCTATGCGCTGATGTTCCTGCCGCGCGCGCTGGTCAGCCTGCGGGCGTCGATCGCGCAGGCGCCGGTCGAACTCGAACGCGCCGCTTCCAGCCTCGGCCGGCCGCCGCTGCAGGCGCTGTGGTCGACGACGATCCGCCTGTCGGCGCCTGGTGCCGCGGCCGGCATGGCGCTGGTGGCGCTCGGCATCATGAACGAACTGACCGCCACCCAGATGCTGGCGCCCAACGGTACCCGCACGCTGGCGATGGCGTTCTGGTCCTACAGTGGTGAGATTGATTATGCCTCCGCGGCACCTTACGCCTTCATCATGGTGGCGATGTCGCTGCCCTTGACCTGGCTGCTCTATGTCCAGTCGAAACGGATGGCCGGACGATGAGCTTTCTCGAAATCAGCGGCCTGCACAAGCAGTACGGCCCGGTGTCGGCCCTTGCCGGCGTCGACATGAACGTCGCCAGCGGCAGCCGCACGGCGATTGTCGGTCCTTCCGGCTGCGGCAAGACGACCCTGCTGCGGCTGATTGCCGGCTTCGAGGCGCCGGACCAGGGGCACATCACGCTCGACGGTACGATATTGGCCAATGGCGGCGCTGCGGTGCCGGCATATCGGCGAGGCATCGGCGTGGTGGCGCAGGATGGTGCCCTGTTTCCGCATCTGACCATTGGCGACAATATCGGTTTCGGCATGGGCCGCAGCGAGGACAAGCGCGCTGAGCGCATTGTCGAGCTCGCCTATATAGTCGGGCTCGACAAGGCGATCCTCAAACGTCGCCCGCACGAGCTTTCCGGCGGCCAGCAGCAGCGTGTGGCACTCGCCCGCGCCATGGCGATGAAGCCTCGGCTGATGCTGCTCGACGAGCCGTTCTCGGCGCTCGATACCGGCCTGCGGGCCTCGATGCGCAAGGCGGTGGCCGAGCTGCTGGAGGCCGCCGGCATCACCACCATCCTGGTGACGCACGACCAGGCCGAGGCGCTGTCCTTTGCCAGCCAGGTCGCGGTGATGCGCGACGGCAAGTTCTCGCAAATCGGCACGCCGCGCGAGCTCTATCTCAAGCCGAAGGACAGGATGATCGCCGAATTCCTCGGCGACGCCATCATCCTGCCGGCCAAGATATCAGATGGATTCGCCAACTCGCCGCTCGGCCGCATCGCGGTCGACACCAATGACAGCCGCGATATCGCCCGCATCATGCTTCGCCCGGAGCAGATCGCGCTGAAGAGAACCTCGCGCGAGGGCATGTCCGGCACCTCGGACATGCTGTTCGGAGAAGTGACGGAATCCGAATTCGCCGGCTCGATGTGCACGGTCGCGGTGCGGCTCTTGAACAATGCCGATCCGCCCGATGCGGCCGCGATCGGCAACACGCCGCTGGTCCTGCGCAAACCGGGCATGGACGCGCCGGCGGTCGGCGAGATCGTCCGGCTGACCGTATCGGGAAAGGCGCATGTCTTCGCCTGAACGCCGTATGCGGTTAACCGACGCGCTTTCCTGCCTGATCGAACCAGTGCAGCTTTTCTGCCTTGGCAACCACGCGCAATTGGTTGCCAACCGTGGCGGTGGCGCGACCCGCGACACGCACGACGATGCGGTTGCCGCCTGCCGCACAGTGAAGGAAACTTTCAGCGCCTACCGGTTCGACTGCCTCGACCAGCGCCGGCAGGACGAGCGCGCCGGACGGCGCCTCCGCATTGAAGGTGACGTCGGCATCCTCGGGCCGAAAACCGAGGGTCGCAGCTCTTGCCTCGCGAGGTGCGAAAGCGATCGCCGTGCCGTCTGCGAGCACCGCGCCCGACGCGCCTTCGGTCAGTGCCAGGAGATTCATCGGCGGCGCGCCGATAAAGGAAGCGACGAAGGTCGAGGCCGGTCTTTCGTAGACGTCGAGCGGCGCCCCCATCTGCTCGACCAGTCCGGCATTCATGACGACGAGAATGTCGGCCAACGTCATCGCCTCGAGCTGGTCATGCGTGACATAGACCGACGTGACGCCAAGCGAGCGTTGCAGGTTCTTTATCTCGACGCGCATCTGGCCACGCAATTTGGCATCGAGATTGGAGAGCGGCTCGTCGAACAGGAAAACCCTCGGGTTGCGCACAATGGCACGACCCATGGCGACACGCTGGCGCTGGCCGCCGGAAAGCTCCCGCGGGCGGCGGTCGAGCAGCGCCGAAAGTTCCAGTATTTTCGCCGTCGCGCGGACCCGGCTGTCGATCTCGTCTTTCGGCGTGCCGCGGTTGCGCAGCCCATAGGCCATGTTGTCGTAGACTTTCATATGCGGATAGAGCGCGTAGTTCTGGAACACCATGGCGATGTCACGCTCGGTTGGACCGATTGAGTTTACGATCTTGCCGTCGATCGCAACTGTTCCCGAGGAGATGGTTTCGAGCCCGGCGATCATCCTGAGCAGCGTGGACTTACCGCAACCCGATGGGCCGACGAGCACGCAAAGCTGCCTGTCGGGAACTGCGATTGAAACGCCCTTCACGGCCTCGAAACCGCTGGGGTAGACCTTCTTCACATCCTTCAGATCGACGGTCGCCATCAGCTTCTCACTTTTCGGAATCGACCAGGCCGCGAACGAACCAGCGTTGCATCAGCACCACGATCAGGATCGGCGGCACGATGGCCAGCATCGCTGTAACCATGACCAGGTGCCATTGCGTATCGGCATCGGCGAAGGAGACCATCTTTCTGAGCGCGATGACGATCGTGTTCATGTTGCTGCTGTTGGTGACGAGCAGCGGCCACAGATACTGCGTCCAGCCATAAATGAAGAGGATGACGAACAGCGCCGCGATGTTTGTCCGCGACAGCGGCAACAGGATATCGAAGAAAAAGCGCCATGGCCCCGCACCGTCGACACGCGCCGCCTCAACCAGCTCACCTGGAATGGTCATGAAAAACTGTCGAAACAGCAATGTGGCGGTGGCCGAGGCGATCAGCGGGATGATCAAGCCGGCATAGGTGTCGATCATGCCGAGATCGACCATCACCTTGTAGGTCGGCAGGATGCGCACCTCAACGGGAAGCATCAGGGTGATGAAGATCAGCCAGAAGAAGACCATGCGCAGCGGAAAACGGAAGAACACGATCGCATAGGCCGACAGGATCGAGATGAAAATCTTCCCCACCGCGATGCCGAGCGCCATGACCGTGGTGTTGAGCAGCAATCGACCGACGCTGACGCCGCCGATGCGACCGACACCGCCGAACAGCGCCTCGGTGTAATTGTTCCAGAACTGATCGCCGGGCAGGAGCGGCAACGGCGGCCTGAGGATCGTTTGCAGCGTCTGCGTCGAGGCAACGAACGTGTAGTAGATCGGGAAGGCAACGATCAATATGCCGAGGATCAGCACGGCGTGGGCGATGACGGTGCGGAGCGGTGACTGGCCGATCATCGCTCGCCCTCAGCCGTAATGGACTTTGCGTTCCACATAGCGGAACTGGATGGCCGTGAGCGAGATGACGATGACCATCAGGATGACCGACTGCGCCGCCGAGTCACCGAGGATCAGATTGACGAAGCCGTCATTGTAGACCTTGTAGACCAGCGTCTCAGTCGTCTTGCCCGGACCGCCTCCGGTGACGGCATGGACGATGCCGAACGTGTCGAACAGGGCATAGACGGTGTTGACGACCAGCAGGAAGAAGGTCGTCGGCGCAAGCAGCGGGAAGACGATGGTCCAGAATCGCTTGGTCTCGCCGGCGCCGTCCATGGCCGCCGCCTCGATCAAGGCTTTCGGCACCGCCTGCAGGCCGGCGACGAAGAACAGGAAATTGTAGCTGATCTGCTTCCAGGCAGCGGCGGACACCAGCAGGATCATGGCGTGGGTGCCGTTGAGAAGTGGATCCCAGGCGATGCCGAAACTCCTCAGCATGTAGGCCAGCGACCCGATCGACGGGTTGAAGAGGAACAGCCACAGCATACCGGCGATCGCCGGCGCCACTGCGTAGGGCCAGATCAAGAGCGTGCGGTAAAGACCTTTGCCGCGCACCACCTTCTCTGCCATGACCGCAAGCAGGAGCGCCACGCACATGGCGACGATAGCGGTCGCAAGGGAAAACACCACCGTGACCTTGATCGAGTTCAGGTAGGCCGGATCGGCAAGCACTTTCCTGAAATTGGCGAACCAGACGAACTTGGTCCTCAGTCCGAACGGGTCCTGCCTGAGCATGGATTGGTAGAACGCCTGACCGGCCGGCCAGTAGAAAAAAACGAGCGTGATGGCCAGTTGCGGCGCCACCAGCAGGTAGGGAAGGATCTTGTTGGGAAACACGACGCGAGGGGTCATGGAGCCACTCCGAGGTGATGAGGCGGGCGGCACGATGCGGCACCCCTCTTCGCCAAGATGGCTTTGAAGAGCGTTTCGGCGTTGGCATCATCGACCATTGGCGAAATCGCAAGGGACGGCAAAACTCCCCTCGCCGAGGGGAGATGCCTGGCAGGACAGATGGGCGCGCCGTAGAGCAAAGGACCTGCGCTCGCTCTAATTCCCCAGCGCTTCCTTGATCGCGGCGTTGCCACGCGTAACCGCATTGTCGAGCGCCTGCTGGGCGGTTTGCTGGCCGGCGAGCATCTTCTCGAACTCCTCGTTCTGGATATCGCGCACCTGCGGCAGGTTCGGCAGACGTACGCCCTTGGAATTGTCGGTCGGTGCCTTACCCGTCATCTGCAGGATCGGGGTCTCGCGACCGACGTTCTTGTCATAGAAACCGGACTTCTTGGTCGCTTCATAAGCCGCCAGCGTCACCGGCAGATAACCCGACTTCTGGTGCAGGTATTCTTGCACCTCGGTCTTCGACAGGTAGGCGAAGAAGGCCGCGACGCCCTTGTATTCCTCGTCGGATTTATCAGCGAAAACCCACAGGCTGGCGCCACCCGGCGTCGTGTTCTGCGGCGCGCCCTTGGCGTCGCTGTCATAGGGCAATTGGCCGATGCCGTAATTCATGCCGGACTTGACGATATCGCCAAGGCCGCCGGAGGATTCGGTCATGATCCCGCATTCGCCAGCGAGGAAGATCTGCTTGGCTTCGGAGGTGCGGCCGCCATATTTGAAGGTGCCGTCCTTGGCGAGGTCTGCGAGCGCTTGGAAATGGTTGACGAAAATCGGCGCATTGATCTTGAGCTCGACATCGCCGCCGGCCAGACCGTTCTGCTGGGTGGCCCATGACACGTCATTCCAGGCCGCGAAATTCTCCAGATGGATCCAGGTCAGCCAGGTCGAGGTGTAGCCGCAGGCGGCTGCGCCGCTCGCCTTGATCTTCTTGGCGTCTTCCCACACCTCATTCCAGGTCTTGGGTGGGCTGTCGACGTCGAGACCAGCCTTCTTGAAGATATCCTTGTTGTAATAAAGGATCGGCGAGGAGGAGTTGTAGGGGAAGGAGAGCATGGTGCCGTCCGGCTTCGAATAATAGCCGACTATGCCTGGCAGATACTGGCTCTTGTCGAAGGTCATTCCAGCGCTGGTCAACACATCGGCTGCCGGCTTGATTGCGCCTTCGGCTGCCATCATCACGCCGGTGCCGACATCGAACACCTGCATGATATCGGGCGCCTGGCCCGCGCGGTAGGCGGCGATGCCGGCATTCAGCGTCTCGGGATACGTGCCTTTGAACACCGGAACGAGTTCATAGTCGCTCTGGCTGGCATTGAAATCTTTGGAGATCTTGTCGACAACTTCGGCATTGGCGCCAGTCATGGCGTGCCACCAACTGATCTGCGTGACAGCAAAAGCGGAGGTTGAGGAAAGCAGCATAAAGGTGGCGGCAACACCGGCCGCGAAGCCGAAGGACTTCATGTTTCATCTCCCGTTTGTCATTGGCGAAAGGGGCACTCCCGCGAAGGCAATATGTGTCGCTCGTGACAATCAGACAACGGTTTTGTTGCAGATCGACGAACTTCACCCTTTACCTCACGCCACCCTCGCCTCCGCTTGGAGACATGGAAAGCCACACGGTTAGCCGGCTTAGCGCGACGACAAGCGCGCCAGGAACTACCATCGGAACTGCCAAGCTGGCTTCGGCGTGTCAGCCCTGATTGCAGCCGCCGCAACCCGAAGAGACACGCCAAGGTTGCAGGCGACTTTATCGATCCCTCAACGGCAACGCGCTACTCAATCCTGCTGCCCTGTTTATTTCCAAAGATCAGGTGAAATAAAATGCTGACGGTCTACAATTGTATCGTCAACGAACACGATCTGAGACTGGTCGCACTTGCCGCGCTGATCTGCGGAATTTCCTGTTTCTCTGCCGTCAACCTGCTTCATCACATAAGCCGCTCCACCGATCGGAACCGGCTTGCCTGGCTGATGATCGCGGCCACTTCGACCGGCTTCGGCATCTGGGCAACGCACTTCATCGCCATGCTCGCATTCACACCGGGCATACCCAGTGCTTACGATCCCGCACTCTCCGTGCTTTCGCTCGCTGCTTCGGTCACTCTGACGGCAGCCGGCATGTGGATCGCCACCTTGCGGAATGAGTTAGATTATCATCTCGTCGGCGGCGCCGTGCTGGGCGGCGGTATCGCGGCCATGCACTACATTGGTATGGCGGCGTTCGAGGTTCAGGGCCGCATCGAGTGGAACCTGTTGCTTGTCGCCGTTTCCCTTCTGGCCGGCGTAACGCTCGCGGCGCTGGCGCTGCGTGTCGTGCAGCGCCGCCCCTCCCTGAAGGCGACATCCGGCGGCGCGGTGCTGCTGACGCTGGCAATCTGCACCCTGCATTTCATCGGCATGGGTGCCGTCTCGATCTTCCCCGATCCCTCGATCGTCATATCCGAATACACGATCGAGCCGACCTCGCAGGCTTTCGCCGCCGCCGCCGCCACATTGGTGATTCTGGTCCTGTCGGCATCGGCGCTGTGGATCGATTTGCGCTTCCGTCGCCAGAAGCTCGAGGTCGACCGCATGCACGGCCTGGCCAATGCCGCCGTGGAGGGGCTGATCGTCTGCGACGGCAACCGCATCATCAGTGCCAATGACAGCATGGCGACATTGACGGGCATCGCAACAGCGACGCTGAACGGAATGCAGCTTGGC
The DNA here is from genome assembly GCF_040320355.1 of Mesorhizobium sp. M0715. Taxonomy (NCBI): domain Bacteria; kingdom Pseudomonadati; phylum Pseudomonadota; class Alphaproteobacteria; order Hyphomicrobiales; family Phyllobacteriaceae; genus Mesorhizobium; species Mesorhizobium sp. M0715. The sequence continues at coordinate 70,951 of NZ_JAMYPL010000021.1, forward strand.
GATCTCTTCGGATCCGACATGTCAGGCTTCGGCGAACAGCCGCAGGAGGCCGAATTGAGCGGCCGCGATGGCACGAGCATTCCTGTCGAGCTGATCGCCAGGAGCATCGACTACTGTGGCAAACCGCACAACGTGGTCGCGGTCCGCGACATTCGCGAGCGCAAGAAGGCGGAACAGGAGATCCTGCGGCTTGCCCATTTCGATCCATTGACCGGACTGGCCAATCGCCGCAGCTTTTCCGGCCGGCTGGAGACGGAAATTGCTGCGATGGGCCGGACCAGGAAAGGCGGCCAGCTTGCGCTTCTGCTGCTCGATCTCGACCGGTTCAAGGAGGTCAACGACCTGTATGGGCACGGCGCGGGCGACGCCATGCTGCAGAAGGTTGCGCATTGCGTTACCGGCATTCTTCGCCAAGGACAGATGGTGGCGCGGCTGGGCGGCGACGAATTTGCCATCATCGCGCCGAACCTGACCGACCCGTTGGAGGCGGGCCGTATCGCCGACGCGGTGCTGACCGCCATGCGCGAGGAAAACCGGCTCTCGGTCGGCGGCGGCCTCGTGTCGGCCAGCATCGGCATTGCGCTTTATCCGTCGGATGCTGAAAACCTGGCCAGCCTGATAAGTCACGCCGATACGGCACTCTACCGGGCCAAGACCGAAGGCAAGGACACCTACCGCTATTTCGAGGCCTCGATGGGAGCCGAGGCCCGCGACAAGCGCGTGATGGAGCACGAGCTGCGCCAGGCGGTCGCACGCCAGGAGTTCTACCTCGTCTACCAGCCGCAGAAAGAGATCAGCAGCGGAAAGATGGTCGGTTTCGAAGCGCTGGTCCGGTGGCGGCATCCGACGCGCGGCGACGTGTCGCCGAGCATATTCATCCCGATCGCCGAAGACAGCGGCGCCATTGGCCAGATTGGCGAATGGGTGCTGACGGCCGCCTGCGAGGAAGCCGCCCGCTGGGAAAATCCGCTGACGGTGGCCGTCAACGTTTCGGCGGTGCAGCTCCACAACACGAATTTCAGCCGCAAGGTCCACGAAACCTTGCTGAATTCCGGCCTGGCGCCCGGCAGGCTCGAGCTTGAGATCACCGAGACGGCGCTTGTTAAGGACATGCCGCGGGCACTGGCCACCTTGCGGCAGGTCAAGGCGCTGGGCGTGCGCGTCGCCATGGACGATTTTGGAACAGGCTATTCCTCGCTCTCCAACCTTCGCGCCTTCCCCTTCGACAAGATCAAGATCGATGGCTCCTTCATCAAGTCCGTCGACAAGAACGGCCAGGTCGCGGCGATCGTGCGCGCCGTCCTGGGACTTGGACGCGGTCTCGGCCTGCCGGTTCTGGCGGAAGGTGTCGAGACGCTCGGCGAACTGAAATTCCTGGACGCCGAAGCCTGCGAGATCGGCCAGGGCTATTACATCGGCAGGCCAGCTCTCATCGAGGAATTCGGCGAGCTGACCGGTGTAGTCGCACCCGCTGTCGGCAGCAAACCCGCCACCTTGCGCGACAGAAGCGTTCTGGCCTTCGCACCCGCGCCTGTCCTCAATAGGGCTTAAAAACTCTCGGGCTTGAGTGCCGTCTCGATCAGCCGCCTGGCGTCCGGCCCCGACCATTCGGCCGGGCCGTTCATATGGGCGATCAGGCAGCCTTCGCCGTCGATCAGCATGGTAATGGGAAGGCCTAGCGCCAGGCCGCGCTTCTTGAGGTCGTTGAACAGCGCCATCGTCGAATCCCGGTAATAATCGAGCGTCGTGACGCCGGTATCGCTGAGGAACTTCTTCGGCTTCACATCGTCGCCGGCATCGACATTGACGGCGACCACTTCAAAGGAGTCGCTGCCCTTTTCCTTCTGCAGCGCATCGAGCGCCGGCATTTCGGCACGGCACGGCGCGCACCATGTCGCCCACAGATTGAGCAGCACCGTCTTGCCGGCATGATCGGCAAGCCTCATCGGCTTGCCGTCCGGGCCATTGAAGGCAAGGCTCTTCAGGGATTGTGGCGGATCGGCCGGCAAAAGTGCCGCAACCTCACCGGTGGCCGACGCCGCGACTTTCTTGGCGCGGTCGCTCTTGGCCGCGCAGGCGACATCGTCCTTGCTCTCACCCACGGCAGCTTGTGCCGGTGCATTGTTGCCAGACCGGCTCTCGCTGACATATACCGCGACCGCGCCCGCCAGCGCGCCCGCCACCAAGGCGGCGAGGATCAGGCGCGGGGCCGGGAAGAATCTACTACCGTCTGCCATTTTCTCAAAACTGCTCCGAAGCACGGGTTATAGCCATGAGCGACAAGAAAACCAGCAACCAGATGTGGGGCGGACGTTTTGCCTCGGGTCCGGCCGCGATCATGGAAGCGATCAACGCGTCTATCTCCTTCGACCGCAAACTCTATGCGCAGGACATCAAAGGCTCGATCGCCCACAGCGAGATGCTCGCGCAAACGGGCATTATTTCGGCGGCCGACCAAGAAAAAATTGCTGACGGGCTGAACACGATCCTGAAAGAGATCGAGGCCGGCAGCTTCGAGTTTTCGACACGGCTCGAAGACATCCACATGAACATCGAGGCGCGCCTCGCCGATCTGATCGGCCCGGCGGCCGGCCGGCTGCACACCGCCCGCTCGCGCAATGATCAAGTCGCAGTCGATTTGAGGCTGTGGGTCAAGGATGAGTGCTTTCGCGTCGCCGAGGCGTTGAAAGGGCTGATCGAGGCGCTGCTGGAGCGGGCCGAGGAGCATGCCGCGACCGTGATGCCGGGCTTTACCCATATGCAGGCGGCACAACCGGTGACCTTCGGCCATCACTGCATGGCCTATGTCGAGATGTTTTCGCGCGACCTGTCGCGTGTGCGCGATGCGATCGAGCGGATGGACGAAAGCCCGCTCGGTGCCGCGGCCCTCGCCGGCACCAGCTTCCCGATCGACCGTCACCGGACCGCCAAGGCGCTCGGCTTCCGCGAGCCGATGCGCAATTCGCTCGACAGCGTCTCGGATCGCGATTTCGCGCTTGAGTTCCTCGCTCTTGCCGCGATCTGCGCCACGCATCTGTCACGGCTGGCCGAAGAGATCATCATCTGGTCGACGCCGCAGTTCGGCTTCGTCAGGCTGTCGGACTCGTTTTCCACCGGCTCCTCGATCATGCCGCAGAAGAAGAACCCCGATGCCGCCGAACTGGTGCGCGGCAAGACCGGCCGCGTCACCGGTCATCTGGTCGGCCTGCTAACGGTGATGAAGGGCATGCCTTTGACCTATGGCAAGGATATGCAGGAAGACAAGGAATCGGTGTTCGACGCCGCCGAGACGCTCGACCTGATGCTGGCGGCGATGACCGGCATGGTCTCGGACATGACGGTCAACGCTGCCGCGATGAAGAAGGCCGCCGGCTCCGGCCACGCGACAGCAACCGACCTTGCCGACTGGCTGGTGCGCACGCTCGGCCTGCCGTTCCGCGAAGCGCATCATGTCACCGGCCGGGCGGTGGTGCTGGCCGAAGACAAGAAGGTGGGGCTGGAGAAGCTTTCACTGGAGGATTTGCAGTCGATCAATTCCGGCATAACGGCCGACATATTTTCGGTGCTGGCGGTGCAGAACTCGGTCAAGAGCCGCATCAGTTTCGGCGGCACCGCGCCGTCGGAAGTGAGGAAGCAGATCCGCGCCTGGAAAAAGCGGCTGGCGAAAGCGTAATGCCGGATATTGCGAGCAGTAATATCCCGGATATTGCGACGGGCAATATCTCGGGGTGCAATGCGCCGAGAACTCGGCTAAAAGCGGCGGCTGACAAACGTTTCGGACGGATGGATCGATGACCGGAAGCAGGATTTTGGTGACGCTGACGCTGCTGGTTGCGATCGCGGCCGTTTCGGCCTGCGGCAGGAGGGGCGCTCTCGACACGCCCTATGAGGCGGCCGTACAGGCGCGCAAGGATGCCTCGAAGGCCCACCAGCCCGTGCCGCCGGAGCCGGAAAAACCGGTCAAGGACAAGAAATTCATCCTCGACCCGCTGATCTAGAGCCGACGAGAGCCGGGCCTTCCAACCCGATCTCATCGCGCCCCAACTTCCGGAACCACTCTCGTGAACCATTTCGACTACCGCGACGGCGTGCTCCATGCCGAGGACGTGGCGATACCAGATATCGCAGCACAGATCGGCACGCCATTCTACTGCTATTCGACGGCCACCCTGACCAGGCACTACCGAGTGTTTGCCCAGTCCTTTGCCGGGCTCGACACGCTTGTCTGCTACGCCATGAAGGCCAATTCCAACCAGGCCGTCCTGCGGACGCTGGCCAAGCTCGGCGCCGGCGCCGACGTGGTTTCGGAAGGTGAATTGCGCCGGGCGCTGGCCGCCGGCATTCCGGCCGGCAAGATCCTGTTTTCGGGCGTCGGCAAGACCGCGCGCGAAATGGACTTTGCCCTTGCCGCCGGCATCCTCTGCTTCAACGTCGAGTCCGAGCCTGAACTCGAGCTGTTGTCGGCGCGGGCCACTGCCCTTGGCAAGGTGGCGCCGATCTCGCTGCGCATCAATCCCGACGTCGACGCCAAGACCCACAAGAAGATCTCCACCGGCAAGGCCGAGAACAAGTTCGGCATCCCGTGGCAGCGGGCGCGGCAGGTTTATGCCCGCGCGGCAAAGCTTCCCGGCATCAGGATCACCGGCATCGATACCCATATCGGCAGCCAGATCACCGAGCTGCAGCCCTTCGACGATGCCTTCGCCCTGCTTGTCGATCTCGTCGGCGCGCTGCGGGCGGACGGCCATGCCATCGAGCATATCGATGTCGGCGGCGGGCTCGGCATTCCCTACCGCATCGACAACAACCCGCCGCCGCTGCCCGACGCCTATGCCCAGATCGTCAGGAAGCATGTCACCAAGCTCGGGCTGAAGGTGATGTTCGAGCCTGGCCGGCTGATATCAGGCAATGCCGGCATCCTCGTCTCGGAAGTGATCTTCGTAAAGGAAGGCGACGCCAAGAACTTCCTCGTCGTCGACGCCGCAATGAACGATCTCATCCGGCCGACGCTCTACGATGCCTTCCACGACATTCGTCCGGTCGTGCAGCCGCCGGCCGATACGCCGCGCATGATGGTCGACGTGGTCGGCCCGGTCTGCGAGACCGGCGACTATATCGGCCTGGACCGCGATCTGCCCAGGCTGAAGGCCGGCGATCTGATTGCCGTCTCCACCGCGGGCGCCTATGGCGCGGTGCAGGCCGGCACCTACAACACCCGCCTGCTGGTGCCGGAGGTGCTGGTCGACGGCGACCGGTTCCACGTCGTGCGCCCACGCCCGACCTATGACGACCTGATTGGGTTGGATTCCATGCCCGACTGGCTTGCATAGAAGCGCCGGAAACACACCTACCCGTCACAGGGAGCGAATCATGACGAACGGCATCACCGTCACACGCGAGCGCATTGCCGCGATGGAACCGCGCATCCGCCCCTATATCAGGCACACGCCGGTGCTGCGCGTCGACATGGCCGACTTCGACCGGCCGCCGCTGGCCGTCGACCTGAAGCTCGAATGCCTGCAGCATTCCGGCTCGTTCAAGGCGCGCGGCGCTTTCACCAATCTCCTGGAGCGGCCGGTTCCCGACGCCGGTGTCGTCGCGGCATCGGGCGGCAACCATGGCGCGGCCGTCGCCTATGCCGCCATGCGGCTGGGCCATAAGGCGACCATCTTCGTTCCCGAGGTGAGCCCGGCGGCCAAGCTGGAACGGATCCGCAGCTACGGCGCCGAGCTGATCGTCGGCGGCGCCCGCTATGCCGAGGCGTTGGCGGCCAGCGAACGTTTCGCCGAGGAGACCGGCGCCTTGCAGATCCATGCCTTCAACCAGGAGGAAACGCTCGTCGGCCAGGGCACGCTCGGGCTCGAAATCGAGAGCGATTTGCCTAAGATCGACACGCTGCTGGTCGCTGTCGGCGGCGGCGGCCTGATCGGCGGCATCGCTGCCTGGTTCGCCGGCCGCATTCGGATCATCGCCGTCGAGCCGGAAGGGGCGCCGACGCTTCATCGCGCCTTCGAGGCCGGACACCCCGTCGACGCACCGGCCGAGGGCATCGCCGCCGATTCGCTGGCGCCAAAGCGCGTCGGCGAAATGATGTTCCCGATCGCCGAAGCCTTTGTCGAACGCTCGATCCTGGTCAGCGACGACGACATCATCGCCGCGCAGAAGGCGCTGTGGAACCGGGCCCGCATCATCTCCGAGCCGGGAGGTGCGGCCGCCTTTGCCGCGGTCCTGTCGGGCCGCTATACGCCGGCGGCGGGCGAACGGGTCGCCGTGCTGGTCTGCGGGGCGAATGCGGACCCCGCTACCTTCTAATGGCCTGCTGCCTTCTAAAGGGTATGCAGGATGGAACTTTAACGGCCCACTTCACGTTTTTCCGAACTGCCTCGCCTTTGCCGTGTTTGCTGGTATTCTTTGAGTCGTGAGGCGTCGGGCTATCCTGCCCGCTCCACAGCATGATCCCGAAAGGTGAAATCCCTTTCGGAACAGATCATGCTCAAAGGGATAGGGCCGCATCCCGGTTTTCGGGATAGGCTCAAGGAAGGGCCGATGACGCAACGACCCACCTTCAGCAGCGATCGCGGCCTGGCCGGGCGCCTGGCCTTGAGCCGGTTGGCGACGCGGGTCTCGATGATGGTCGAGCGCGGCTGGCCGTTGCTGCTTCCGCTCGTCATAGTCGCCAGCCTGTTCCTCAGCATCTCCTGGCTCGGGCTGTTCTCCCGGCTGCCGGATATGGCGCGCATCGGCCTGATCGCTGCTTTTGCCATAGCGGCACTGGCCGCGCTCTATCCGCTGCGCTTCTTCCGCCTGCCGGGCGCCGCCGAAATTGACCGCCGCATCGAGGCCGCCAATCAACTGTTGCACAGCCCGGTGCTGGTGCAGACCGACCGGCCCAGCGGCAGGGAAAGCAGCTTCTCGCAGGCGCTGTGGCGCGAACACCAGAAGCGCATGGCTGGAAAGCTCGACAACCTTGGCGCCGACCTGCCGCGCACACGCGTGCCGGAGCGCGACCCCTGGGGGCTGCGCGCGGTGGCGGCCCTTTTGCTCGTTACCGCCTTCGCCTTCTCCTTCGGACCGACGGGCGGCAGGATCAGCGACGGCTTCAATGCCCATGGGACGCGCGATATCGTGCCGCCGCGCATCGATGCATGGGTGACGCCACCGGCCTATACCGGCAAGCCGCCGATCTTCCTGACCGCCGACGCAAACCAGGCGATCCCGACCTTTACGGTTCCCGAAGGCAGCGACGTTTCGCTGCGCGTGACGGGCGGCTCGGGCGAGGAAACGCTCGGCTATGCCGACAAGAATGGCAACGCCCGCGTCATCGACCCCGCTGCGCCGCAGACCGCCGCCAAGCCGGCTGCAAGCCCGGCGACGCCGTCCAAGGTGCGCCAGTTCACCAGCAAGCTGACCGGCGACGGCACGCTGACGCTGACGTCGGGCGAGGAACAGCTCGGCCGCTGGGCCTTCGCGGTCATATCGGACAAGCCGCCGCAGATCCGCTTCGTCGGCGAGCCCAAGCGCGCCGCCAATGGCGCCTTCGAGCTAAACTACCAAATCGACGACGACTATGGCGCCGCCACCGCCAAGGCGGTGTTCGCGCTCGCCGATCCGCAGGCGCCGAATGCGCGTCCGCTGTACGGTGCACCTGAAATGCCGCTGACGCTGCCGCGCCGCGGCGGCAAGTCGAACGCCGCCAGGACCTCCAAGGACCTGACCGAGCATGTCTGGGCCGGCAGCAGCATTAAGCTGACGCTGGTCGCCACCGACGATGCCGGGCACACCGCATCGAGCCAAACCAAGACGCTGCTGATGCCGGAGCGGCCTTTCGCCAATCCGCTGGCACGCGCCGTGATCGAACAGCGCCGCCTGCTGGCGCTCGACGCCAACGCCAAGCCGCGCGTGCTCGACCTGATGGACGCCATCACGCTGCGGCCGGAAGACACGTTCGACAATATGTCCCACTACCTCGCCATCATGAGCGCCCGCACCCGGCTGAAGATGGCCGAGAGCGACGATCAATTGCGCAGCGAGGTCTCCTATCTCTGGGAAATCGCGCTCGGCATCGAGGAAGGCAATCTTTCGGCCGCCGAAAAGCGGCTGCGCCAAGCGCAACAGGCGCTGCAGGACGCCATCAAGAATGGCGCCAGCGACGCTGAAATCGAAAAGGCGATGAAGGAACTGCGCGAGGCGATGAACCAGTTCCTGCAGGAATTCGCGGAGCGCGCCAAGCAGAATCCCAACGCCCCGCAGATGCAGCAGAACGGCCAGGAACTACGCCAGAGCGACATCGATCGCATGATGGACCAGATCGAAAACCTGGCGAAGTCCGGAGATCGCGACAAGGCCCAGCAACTGCTGTCGCAACTGCAGGACATGATGAACAATCTGCAAGCCGGCCGTCAGCAGCAAGGCGGCCAGCAGGACAGCGAGATGCGCCAGCAGATGGACAAGCTGGGCGAGATCCTGCGACGTCAGCAGGAGATGATGAACGAAACCTTCCGCATGGATCAGATGCAGCGTGGCGAGCGCCAGCGCGGGCAGAACCGTGACGAGCAGCTCGGCGAAGGCGGCCAGGATGAGGACAGACCCGGCGTCGGCGAAGACCGCGATCCGCTCGCCCGGCAAAAGCCGATGACACCCCAGGAATTCGCCGATGCGCTGAAACAGCTGCAGCAGGGCCAGGGCCAACTGCAAAGCGACCTCGAGCAGCTGAAGAAAGGCCTCGAAGGCATGGGTATGGAGCCCAATGAAGGATTTGGCGAGGCCGGCAAGTCCATGGGCAATGCCGAACAGGCACTCGGCGAGGGCGAAGGCGATGCGGCCGTCGGTCATCAGGGCCGGGCGCTGGAAGCGCTGCGCAAGGGCGCCAAGGACATGATGAAGCAGATGCAGGCCATGCAAGGCGACCAGGGCGGCGGCGAGGAAGGCGGCCGCCAGCAGAACGCCGATCGTGATCCGCTCGGCCGGCCACGCGCCAGCACGGGTCCCGACTTCGGCGATTCGGTGAAGGTGCCCGACGAGATCGACGTGCAGCGTGCCCGCCAAATACTGGAAGCGATCCGCAAGCGGCTCGGCAATGCGCTCAGCCCTGACATTGAACGCAGCTATCTGGAACGGCTGCTCGAGCTGAAATAGAGCAATTCCACGAAAATTATGAAGCGGTTTTCCGTCCGGAATTGCTATAAAACAAAGGGATTGCCGTCCGCCATCCCACCTGAAAACCCTCTCGCACGGTTGCACCACCATGCCCAGACTTGGCGCCGTCACACCCATCCTGCGCATCTTCGACATTGCCAAGGCACGTGAATTCTACGTCGGCTTCCTCGGCTTCGAGGTGCAGTGGGAACATCGCTTCGCCGACGACGCGCCGCTTTACATGGCGGTCGGCCGCGACGGCTGCGTTCTGCATCTCAGCGAACATCACGGCGACGGTGCACCCGGCATCGCCGTGCGCATCGAGGTCGAGGACATCACGGCTCTTCATGGCGAACTGATCGGCAAAAACTACCGCTTCGCCCGGCCAGGCGTGGAAGAGACGCCTTGGAAGACCCGCGAGATATCGGTCGCCGATCCGTTCGGCAACAGGCTGCATTTCTACGAGGATGCCGTTGGCTGACTGAGCCTGTTGACGAAGGCTTCGCGGATAGCATCCTGCATGCCGTCGATCGCCTCGCCTGACGCATTCGGGTTGCGGTGCATCACCACGTTCGAGGAATCGATGGCGCCGAATCCGTCTGCCGTGGTCAGTTCACGACAGCCGTCCGGAATGTTGCTGCGCGAAATCGGCGCGATCGCCAGTCCGGAGGTGACGGCGAGCTTGAGGCCGCCGGTGGTGTCGCTGGTATAGGCGACACGATAGGCAAGATCGCGCTGCTCCAGTGATTTGATGGCAAAGTCCTTGCACCAGCCGGCCCGGTTGTAGAGCGCGATCGGCACTGGCTGTTCCTCATGCATGTGATGCAGGGTCGACGTCACCCACACGGTCGGGTCGTGCATCAGCACTTCGCCGCCGGCAGGATCCTGCCATTCGAACACCACGCACAGATCGAGCTCGCCGGCGGCGAGCGCCGCCATCTGTGCCCCGGAATGGGCATAGCGCACGGTGACCTCGACCTGCGTATGACGCTTCGAGAAGGCGCCGAGCGCGCGCGACAGGATGGCGTGGCCATATTCCTCCGGAATGCCGATGCGCACCGGCCCGCCAAGCGGCGCTGCCGCCATCGATGCCGACGTCTCGTCGAGCAGCGAGACAATGCGGCGGGCGTTGACGATGAGTTCGCCGCCGCGCCGCGTCAACGCGACGCCGCGCGAACCGCGCTCGAACAGGCTGGCGCCGATCAGCTCTTCGAGCTTCTTCATCTGCATCGACACCGCGGATTGGGTGCGGCCGGCCTGCTCCGCCGCCTTGGTAAAATTGCCGGTCTCGGCAATCGCCACGAAGGTGCGCAGGAGGTCGCTGTCGAGGGTCGGCCGCATGAAATCCGCCATAAGGGAATTTGATTGCTGGCATCATTCCAATTCGTTTGCAACATGTCAAACAGCGGACGATAGTCGCCTCACCCATTGGATATGCGGCTGCGAAATCAGCCGCGGACCAATCAAGAGTCCTCACTCATGCCCGCTGCCCGAAACGGTGGCGGGTTCTTTTTACCCCGCAGGCGACAGCTTCGGACCGTACGCGCAGGAGCCTGGATGCAGATGCAGAATCGGATGGTGGGCGGCATCCTGAGCCTGTGCCTCGGCGTGCTGATCTTTTCGCTGCAGGATCCGCTCGTCAAAGCCGTGTCGAGCGGCTATCCAGTGACCGAGGTGATGGCGATCCGCTCGATCGTCGCCCTGCCGATCCTGATCGTTCTGGTCCATGCCGATGTCGGCTTGCGGGCGATCCTGTCGAAGCGATTCGGCATGCTGACGGTGCGCGCCTTCATCCAGTTCACCTCCTATACGATGTACTACCTGGCCATCGCTGCCTTGCCGCTCGCCGATGCGGTGGCGCTTTATTTCATGGCGCCGCTGTTCATCATGGTGCTGGCCGGGCCGTACCTTGGCGAGCGCGTCTCCTGGCAGACACTGGCAACCGTGCTGATCGGCTTGTTCGGCGTCCTCGTGATGCTGCGCCCCGGCGCGGGGCTGTTCGACTGGGCTGCGCTGCTGTCGCTGGGCTCGGCGGCGCTCTATGGTTTTTCGCAGCTGATGGCCCGCAAGATCGGCGATACCGAATCCTCCACCGTCATGGCCTTCTATCAGAACGGCGCCTATCTGGTTGGCGCCGCCGTGGTTGCCGGGGCATTTCACCTGGCCGGCATCACCCACGCCGTCCACCCGAGTCTGGAATTCCTGGTAAGGCCATGGCTTTGGCCGACGCTGCCGGATTTTCTCAAGATGGCCGCCTGCGGTTTCGTTGCCTCCGCCGGCATGATCCTGCTGTCGCAGGCCTACCGGATGGCGCCGGCCAACCGCGTTGCCACCTTCGAATACACCGGCATCCTGTGGTCGCCGCTGTGGGGTTTCCTGTTCTTCGCCGAAGTACCGCGGTCTACGACCGTCATCGGGGCCGCCTTGATCATCGGCGCCGGCCTGCTGGCGCTCAACACCGAACGGCGTAAAAGCCCCCCACCCGTGCTCGCTGCCACCGATCCAGCCTGATCAGGCGAAGCAGATCAGCGCCCGTTCGACGCGCGAGCGGATTTCGGCCAGCGTGAAGGGCTTCTGCACGACATCGAGGATGATGCCGTTCAATTCCTCGGCGCGCTCGCGCTGGTCGGCATAGCCGGTCATCAGCACGATCTTGATCGCCGGAAACAATGCTGCAGCTGCGATCGCCATCTCGATGCCGTCCATCTCCGGCATGCGGATATCGGAGACGACGAGATCATAGCCGCCACGCGCCGCCTGGATCAGCGAAAGCCCCTGCGCGCCGTCCGCCGCGATATCGATTGTGTGCCCGGCACGTTCAAGCGCGCGGGCGGCCAGGGTGCGGACGGACTCATCGTCCTCGACGATCAGAAGCTTTGCCATGGCCGGCATATTTGGCCGCCAAAAGTTGACTTTTCCTGAAAGCCCCCGAGCAATTCAGGAAAAGTGTGAGACGGTTTTCCGGGAAAAGCGCATAGCGCTTTCCCTTGGGAATTGCGTCAAAACAAAAAACTAGAGCGGTTCGGCGTTTTCGTGAAGCGGCGAACCGCTCTAAGCATCAGCAAACCTTTTTGATGCCGCTCAGACATCCCCTTTGACGACACCGACAAACGGCAACTCGCGAAAAGCATGCGCGACATCCATGCCGTAGCCGACAACGAAATAGTCGGGGCAGTCGAAGCCGACATAGTCGGCATTGAGCTCGGTCTGGCGGCGCATGCGCTTGTCGAGCAGCACGGCGATCGAACAGCTCTTGGCGCCCCGCGACAACATCAGCTCGCGGGTAAAGCTCAGCGTCTTCCCCGATTCGAGAATGTCGTCGATCAGCAGCACGTCGCGGCCGGCGACCTCATTGTCGATGTCGCGCAGCACCCTCACCTCGCCGCTGCTGGTGCCGGCGCCATAGCTGGAGATGAAGATGAATTCGACCTCCGGCGACAGGCCGACATCATGCATGGCGCGGATGAGATCTGCGGCGAAGATGAACGAGCCCTTCAGGACCGAGATCACCAGCAGATCGTGATAGTCGTGGCCGGCAATCTCCTTGGCGAGTTCCAGATTGCGCCGCGCGATCGCCGATGCTGAAAACAGAACCTCGATGTCCTTGCCGCGTACGATGGGCATTGATGGTCTTCCCCGGTGATCGCCTATTCGGCGAAAGTGACCGACACGGTCTTCACACCGTTTCTAGGCACGTCGAGCCGGCTGGCAAAGCCGAATCTTTCGCCAGAGGCCAGCGAGCGGCCGGATGTCCCCAACGTATAGCGGGTGGTCTGCCCGTCATTGCCAGTCACCCGGATTTCAAGCGGCGGCAACTGCGTCGGTTTCGCACCATCATTGACGGCCTCGCCATCGACGAACAGTGCGGCGTTCGGCCCGGTAGCGTCGACGCGTGACGTGACGCCCGAAATGCTGAGCGCCGACGCCTGCGCGCTGGACAGGAACGGCGCCTGGCGCACCAGCGCGTGCCCGCCGGAGACCCAGAACGCGGCCAAGGCAGCGCCGATACCAGCGACCCAGAAGATCGGTCCGCCGCGCGAGGCCGGTAGCCGCTCCGGTGAGGCTTCGGGCTTGCGCAGCATGTCCATGCCTTCGATGGGCGGCGTGACGATCGCGCGCGGCAGCGGCGAAACGCTTTCCACCGCAGGCGCAAGGCGCGGCATCACCACGTAGTCGGCATCGACGATGTCGGCGGCCGAACCACGCATGAACCTGTCCGCTGCGGCAATTGCCGCCGGATCGGTCATGATTTCGCCGGAAACCGGGCGCGCGGTTCGATCGTCAGCTATCATGGCCCCAGCATTGCAGCACGTGTTCGCTTTTCGTTTCTTTTGCGTAAACACAAATGGTTAACGCTTCCCCACCGGAGCCCTCGTGACGAGCCGAAAGAGCCCAGAAATTAACCGCCGGTTAACCATGCCGGCCGATGGTCTTTACCCAGAACAGGCCGGCTCGCCGCCGTGCCGAAATTCAGGTCGTCGAAATTGATTCGTTTCGAAAATGTCGGCCTCCGCTATGGCATGGGTCCGGAAATCCTCCGCGACATCTCCCTGCACATCCCGGAGCGCTCCTTCCAGTTCCTCAGCGGGCCTTCGGGCGCCGGCAAGACGACCTTGCTGCGCTTGCTGTTCATGTCGCTGAAGCCGACGCGCGGGCTGATCACCATCTTTGGCAAGGACCGTTCGCGCATCTCGCGCACCGAATTGCCGCATCTGCGCCGCCGCATCGGCGTGGTCTTCCAGGATTTTCGCCTGCTCGACCACATGACCACCTACGAGAACGTCGCGCTGCCGCTGCGCGTGCGCGGGCGCGAGGAGGCGAGCTACCGCACCGATGTCACCGAGTTGTTGAAGTGGGTCGGGCTGGGCGAACGCATGCATGTGCTGCCGCCGGTTCTGTCCGGCGGCGAGAAGCAGCGCGCGGCGATCGCGCGGGCGCTGATCGAGCAGCCGGAAATCCTGCTCGCCGACGAACCGACCGGCAATGTCGATCCGCCTCTGGCGCGACGGCTGCTGCGGCTGTTTATCGAGCTCAACCGCCTCGGCACCGCGGTGGTGATCGCCACCCACGACCTTGGCCTGATGGAACAGGTCGACGCGCGCCGCATGATCCTGGCCGGCGGAAGGCTGGACATCTATGACTGAACTGTCCGCCGAACATTTTGTGGAACGGGAGCAGGACGCCGAGGCGACCGAGGCAAAGCCGCGCGCCCAGCGCAGGATGGCGCCGATCGTGCCGGCGCAGAACATCGCCGGCCGGGCACTGGTACTGGTTATCGCCATCATGACCTTCCTGTCCTGCCTGACTTTCGGCGCGGTGACGCTGGTGCGCGACACGGCGTCCGTCTGGGAGAACCAGATTTCACGCGAGGCAACGATCCAGATCAAGCCGGTCGACGGCCTCGACATGGAGGCGGCCCTGACCCAGGCCTCGCAGATCGCCGGCGAATTTCCCGGCGTGAAGGGGACCCGGATCATCGACCGCGAGGCGACCGCGAGGCTCCTGGAGCCCTGGCTGGGCTCGGGCCTCAACATCGACGAATTGCCGGTGCCGCGACTGATCATCGTCACCATCGACGAGAACAGCCCGCCCGATTTCGCCGCCATGCGCGCCGCGATCACGCCGAAACTGCCGAGCGCATCGCTAGACGATCACCGCACCTGGGTTGACCGGCTGGTGGCGATGGCCCGCACGACGGTGACCATCGGCATTGCCGTGCTGGCGCTGATGCTGTCGGCGACCGTGCTGACCGTGGTGTTCGCGACGCGCGGAGCCATGGCCGGCAACGGTCACATCATCGAGGTGCTGCATTTCGTCGGCGCCGAGGCACGCTTCATCGCGCGCGAATTCCGCCGGCATTTCCTGGTCACCGGCATGAAGGGAGCAGCGGCTGGCGGTGCCGCCGCAGTGCTCGTGTTCATCGTCTTTTCCTGGTGGTCGTCGCGCAATATGGCGACGCCGCAGGCCGACCAGGCGACCGCCCTGTTCGGCAATTTCGCCATCGGTTCGGCAGGCTATCTCGGTGTCGTGTTGATGGTGCTGGTGATCGGCGGACTGACGGCTGCCACGTCCCACGCCACCGTGGTTGCCTATCTCAGCGACATCGATGTCCGCCAACCGGATGCAGGCTAATTCATGTCGCCCAAAAGTGGGAACCGGTTTTGGGACAACGCCATGGATAAAACAGGGTGATCACGGATGGAGAATTCACGTAACGCAAAGTGCGTCTTTTACCTACCCAAAGCCGCATTTCAGGATTAACCATATGGCGATGGACGCGCGGGATTCGACCGGTACGGCTGGGCAGATGCCAGTGGTGGTTGCCCGTTCGCATGACCGCCGCGCTGTGAGCCGTCTAAGAGCCGCGTTGCGCCTCTCGGCTCTGTCTCTGCTCATCCTCGCTACGTTGTTTGCCGGCGGTTTCGGCTGGTTCGCCAACAAGGTAAGCCATCTGACGACGCCCGCCAATCCGGCCAGGGCGGACGCGATCATTGTCTTGACCGGCGGCCAGTCCCGCCTCGATGCGGCGATGGATCTGCTGGCGTCCGGCAAGGGCGAACGGCTGCTGATCAGCGGCGTGCACCCTTCGGCCAGCCGTCGCCAGCTGCAGGCAGCGACCGGCGGCGACAAGAAGCTGTTTTCCTGTTGCGTCGACATCGACCGCGCCGCGCTCGATACGATCGGCAATGCGGAGGAAAGCGCCAAATGGGTCGAGAGCCACGCCTATGGCACGGTGATCCTCGTCACCAACAATTATCACATGCCCCGCAGCCTGCTGGAAATGGGCAGGCTGCTGCATGGCGCCAAGCTCGAGCCCTATCCGGTGGTCAATTCCAACCTCGACAATGGCGGCTGGCTGACCAAGCCGCGGGCATTGCGCGTGCTGTTCACCGAATACAACAAATATCTGCTGGCGCTGGCGCGCGGCATCGTGCCGGTCAAGCCGACGCCTAACGGCATCGCACTGGCCGAAACCGCGGCCGGCGGCTGATTATTCCCCTGCGGCCGCGCCCGAATTTCCCCTGAGCCGTGCGATCTCCTGCTCAAGGCGTTCGATACGCTTGTCCCGCTCTTCGAGTGCCGCCGCCACGTCGGCCGCCTCGAACCGTTGCGGGATATGCTGCGGGCAATTGGCATCCCAGGCCGAGACCGTGAACAGGATGACCTGCTCGGGGCGCGCCTTGTAGTCTTGCGGCATCAGTTTCGCCATCAACTCGGCGTCACTCTCGACGACCCGCGCCGTGCCCCAGATCTTGATGCGCTGGCGGTGCATATAGTCGATCAGGAACAGGAACGCCCTTGGATTGTCGGCCAGATTGCCCTGCGTGATGAACTGCCGGTTGCCGGCAAAATCCGCGAAGCCGATCGTGTGTTCATCCAGCACCTTGAGGAAGCCGGCGGGCCCGCCGCGATGCTGGATGTAGGGCTGGCCATCGCCATTGGCCGTCGACAGGAAAACGCTGGTCTGCATCTCGACGAAGGCGGCAAGGTCCGGGGTGATGCCGGCCTGCCAGCCGCCACGCTCCTCGACGCGGGCATAGGACTGACGTGAGCCCTTGCGGGCCTGGATCGCCTTGACGGTCGGCGTGAAGGCAACGTCGCTGGTGAAAGCATGCGCGTTCATTGAAAGCTTCCTTGCGGCAAGATGCTAAAGTCCGAGCTCCGACAGTGTCGGGTGGTCGTCCGGCCGCCGGCCGAGCGGCCAGTGATACTTGCGATCGGCCTCGCCGATCGGCAGGTCGTTGATGCTGGCGATGCGCAGGCGCATCAGTCCATGTTCGTCGAATTCCCAGTTCTCGTTGCCGTAGCTGCGGAACCATGAACCGCTGTCGTCGTGCCATTCATAGGCGAAGCGCACGGCGATGCGGTTGCCGTGGAAGGCCCAGACCTCCTTGATCAGACGATAGTCAAGCTCGCGGCTCCATTTGCGTGTCAGGAACGCCTGGATGGCATCGCGCCCTTGCAGGAATTCGGCCCGGTTGCGCCAGCGACTGTCCATTGTGTAGGCAAGCGCGACCCGTGCCGGATCACGGGAGTTCCAGGCGTCCTCGGCCATGCGCGCCTTTTGCGCTGATGTCTCTGCGGTGAAGAGCGGCAGTGGCGGCCGGGCTTCGGACATGGCAACTCCTTTGCGAGGCCATGCTGCAGGCAGGCCGACACCCAATATAAAGCCTTCCATCCTTCCAATGCAGATGGCATATTTGCAACTCATCCTTCCATTTTCCGGAAGAAGCTATGGATCGTCTCGAAGCCATGTCGCTCTTTGTCGCCGCGGTGGAGGCCGGCAGCCTTTCCGCAGCCAGCCGCCGTTTCGGCATTCCGCTGGCGACGGTCAGCCGCAAGGTTTCCGATCTGGAACGCCATCTGAACACACGCCTTTTGAACCGCTCCACGCGCAGGCTGACGCCGACCGATGCCGGCCAGGCCTATCTTGCCGCCTGCCGCCGCATCCTCGACGACGTCGGTGAGGCCGAACGCACGGCTGCCGGAGAGTACAGCGCTCCAACCGGCGAACTGGCCATCACCGCGCCGGTCGTCTTTGGCCGCCTGCACGTGCTGCCGGTCGTCACCGGCTTTCTCGCAGCCTATCCCGACGTGGACATCCGCCTGATATTGGCAGACCGCATAACCCAGCTGGTCGAGGACCATTTCGACCTCGCCATCCGCATCGGCCGGTTGCCCGATTCGAGCCTGGTCGCCATGGGCGTCGGCGCGATCCGCCGCGTCGTTTGCGCCAGCCCCGCCTATCTGGCTGAACACGGCACGCCGATCACCCCGGAAGATCTGGAAACACACGATTGCATCACCTTTGAGGGACTTGCTTCCGCCGCCACCTGGAGCTTCATCAAGGGCAAGGCAGAAATCCCGGTTCAGGTCCATTCACGGCTTCAGGTCAACACCGCCGAAGCTGCCATCGATGCGGCGATTGCCGGCGTCGGGCTCACAAAAGTGCTCTCCTACCAGATCGAGGCCGCGCTGCGGTCCGGCATGCTGCGCGTCCTGCTGGAGGAGTTCGAGCCAAATCCATGGCCGGTAAGCCTGGTGCATGCGGGCCATGGCCTGCTGCCGGTGAAGCTGCGTGCCTTCCTCGATTTTGCCGGCCCGCGCCTGAAGGAGCGGCTGGCGCGGCTGAAGTAGCGGAACCGGGTCTCCCCAATCGGCGACCGCTTTCTTCGTCGGTCAAGGCGCCCTGCGGCCATTTCCTTTTTACCCGCGCTTGGTGTAACCAACGCTCACCTCCTCACCGGGCCTCCCCCATGCTCTATGCCAGATCGCTGACGTTCAATTTCGTCTTCTACGTCAACCTGATCGTCCAGATGATCCTCTGGACCCCCTATTATTTCCTGTCGCCCCGTCACCGCGCCTGGTTCGTGCCGAAATTCTGGTCGCGCACCTCGATGTGGCTTTACGACAAGATCGCCGGAACGAAGAACGAGATCACCGGCCGGGAAAACCTTCCCGAAGGCTCCTTCATCCTGGCCCCCAAACACCAGTCGTTCTGGGATGCGATCGCCTTCTTCCCCTTTCTTCACGACCCTCTCTACATCCTGAAGCGTGAGCTCACCTGGATCCCGTTCTTCGGCTGGTACATCATGAAGATGCGCATGATCCCGGTTCATCGCGGCAGCCGCTCGAAGGCGCTGAAGGCCGTGGTCGCCGCGACCAAGGAGGAGATGGCGCGCAATCCTCGCCAGCTCATCATCTACCCCGAAGGGACAAGACGCGCGCCGGGCGACGAGCCGGCCTACAAATACGGCATCGTCGAAATCTATGCACAGCTTGGCGTTCCGGTGGTGCCGGTTGCCCATGTCGCCGGCCTTTATTGGCCGCGTCGGAAATTCCTGCGCTATCCCGGCACCATCAAGGCGCGTTTCCTGCCGCCGATTCCACCGGGACTGACCAAGGACGAATTCATGGCCCGGCTGATCGGCGAGACCGAGGCTGCCTGCGACCAATTCCTGATTGATGTGGCGCGCGGTCCGAACCCGCCTGCCTTGCCTCCGACAGCGGTGAAAAGGCTGCAAGAGCTGGACGCGGCTGAAAGAACCAAAGCCTGAACCGGAAGTCTCCGGCCGACAGTTCTCAGCCGAACATCGCCAGCGCGGTGGTCAACACCAGCGTCGCGGCAAAGACCAGATTGATGATCCGCGAGGCCGCCGGTCGGCGCAGGAAGCGCGCGAACCCAGCCCCCGCGACAAGCCACAGAGCGTGGATGGCAACGATCATCAGGGCGAGAGCCGTCAGCTTCAGCCATGGACCAAGCTCAGTGGTGCCCTGTTTGGACGAAGCACCGGCGAACACGGCGGCGATCGCCACATAGGCCTTTGGATTGGCGACCGCGAGAAGGAATCCAGCTAGCCATGTTGGACACGAAGCCTCGGCGCCGCGTGCTGCCATGGGCGGCGCCGTGGCGATCTTGAAGGCGAGATAGAGGATGTAGGCCGCGGAGGCGAAAGCCAGCAACGGCGCCAGCCTCGGCATCGCGGTGAGCACCATGACGCCGGTCGCGACAACCAAAAGCACGGCGATCGTGCCCAGTATGATTCCCCAAGCATAACCCAGCGAGCGGCGCAAACCGAAGGCAGCGCCGACGGCGGTAACGCTTATCGTCGCCGGTCCCGGGCTGCCCATGATCACCAGGGCGGCAAACATCAGCGCAAGAAGTTGTCCCCAAAAATCCGGCTGCGAAAGAAGCGGCTCAGCCATTTTCTCCTCTGTCCTGCCTTGCGCGAAGAGACGGTATGACAGGACCAGAGGGGCGTCTTGGACGTTCGTGCGAGGCGTCGCGACTGAGCTTCAGCCGCTCGCCTTGTCGAGTTCGGTCATGTCGGCGGCGGTCAGTTTCAGCGACGCCGCCCTGATCAGGCTGTCCATCTGTTCAGGCTTGGTGGCGCTGGCGATCGGCGCGGTGACGCCCGGCCGAGCGATAACCCAGGCAAGCGCCACTTCCGCCTGCTTGGCCGAATGCCTTGATGAAACCGCGTCGAGTGCCGCAAGGATGCGCATGCCGCGCGCATTGAGATAGTCCTTCACCCCGCCGCCACGCGGGCTTTGACCGAGATCGGCCTCGCTGCGGTATTTGCCGCTGAGGAAACCCTTGGCCAGGCTGAAATAGGTGATGACGCCGATGTCCTCGGCCACGCATAGATCGCGCAACGGCCCGTCGAAGGACGAGCGATCGTAAAGATTGTATTCCGGCTGCAGCACCTCGTAGCGCGGCAGGCTGCGCAAGCTCGCCACATCGAGTGCGGCACGCAACTGGCCGGCGTCGAGATTCGAACAGCCGGCATAGCGGATTTTGCCCTTGGCGAGCAGCTTCTCGTAGGCGCCAAGCGTTTCTTCATAGGGCGTTGCAGGGTCCGGCCAATGCGACAGATAGAGATCGATAAACTCGGTCTGCAGCCGCTTCAGCGATGCATCGACGGCCTTTTCGATGTATGCGGCGGACAGGTCCTTGTGCCCCTGCCCCATATCCGAACCGACCTTGGTGATCACCACGACTTTGTCGCGAATTCCACGGTCTTTCATCCATTTGCCGATGATGTTTTCCGATTCACCGCCTTTGTGGCCGGGAACCCAGCGCGAATAGGCATCCGCCGTATCGATGGCGTTGAGGCCGGCGCCGACGAAGCGGTCGAGCAGGTCGAACGAGGTTTTCTCGTCGGCGGTCCAGCCGAAGACGTTGCCGCCCAGAACCAGCGGCGCGATGGACAGGTCGGTGCGACCGAGACGACGTTTCTGCAAGGCGGATCTCCGGGATGATTGGGGCGGGCAAATGGCGCCCGCGGGCTGAGGGTCGGAGCCTAACCTAGGTCTTGCCTGAACGAGGTCAAAGGCCTGGCCGCCTTTTTCCGCAGAGCCAGCTTCACAAAGGCGCGACCTGCCTGGCGACATCCTCCAGCCAGTGGTCGCTTATGCCCAACGCCTCGAGATGCTCAAGCGTGCTCAGCACATAGTCCTCGTTGTTGCCGGATTGGCCGACCGAGCCGCGCACCACGGCCGCCGCATCCGCCGCGTCGAGCGCTCCGGCATATTGCTCGTGGTGGCGGTCGACAATGTAGACCACCGCGTCGACCGTACCGCCCCCGTCGAGGCGAACCTTGAGCATGCGCTCCAGATAGACATTGGTGACCAGTTCGCGCTCGCGAAGATAGGCCATGACCTCGTCGCGCAAGTCGCCGGGGACGCGGAATGCGAGGCCGACGCAGGACCCGCCGCGGTCGAGGCCGAGCACCAGCCCCGGCCGCTCGCGCGTGCCGCGATGCACGAAGGAATAGACGCAGAGCGAGCGCCGGTAGCCATGCAGGCGGGCACGCTGTGTTTCGACATGCGCGAATCCCGGCCGCCAGATCAGCGAGCCATAGCCAAACACCCAAAAATCGCCCATATCGCCGCGCCTGATTGCAAAAGATGCCAACACCGAACCGGACCGGTGTTTTTTCCGCCCGTCCCGTCTAACTATTCGTCTGTCTACCTGGCGGAATCGCCTACCCGTCCGCAACACCCATGCGTTAACGAGAGCCAAAGCATGACGTCAAGTGACGAACGCCAGCCGAACAAACGTCGCCGTGTGGTCTGGCTTGCAGCATTCATCGTCGTGCTGTTCGCCCTCTACAGCGGCGGCTGGTTCTATCTGGCTGACCGCGTCAGGAGCGAAGCCGACAAGGCGGTTGCCACGCTCAACAAGAATGGCGTCGAGGCCGGCTGCGGCAATCTCCAGGTCAGCGGCTATCCCTTGAGCTTTACCGTCTCCTGCGACAACCTCGCCTATGAGGACGATGCCAAGAACATTGCGGCTTCAGCCGGCAGTTTCAACGCAGCCGCCCAGATCATCCAGCCTCTGTCGCCGGTTGCCAATCTGCGCGGCCCGCTCAGGACCTCCGTTCCGGACATGGTGCCGCTGTGGAT
Organism: Mesorhizobium sp. M0715; assembly: GCF_040320355.1. NCBI lineage: Bacteria > Pseudomonadati > Pseudomonadota > Alphaproteobacteria > Hyphomicrobiales > Phyllobacteriaceae > Mesorhizobium > Mesorhizobium sp. M0715. Next base: position 92,995 of record NZ_JAMYPL010000021.1, read on the forward strand.
AGACTGGGACAATCTGCAGGCCAATTTCAAATTGTGGTGGCCGCTGCCGCAGCGGATTTCGCTGGAGGCAGAGGGCCTTTCCGGCCAGACCGACCCGGCCGACGACACCGATCCGGTGCAACTGTTCAGCGCCGGCAAGGCATCGGGTCAGTTGCAGCCCAACGGTGAGGATATCGACTATCTCGGCAGTTTCGGCGATCTCGAGATCGACCCCGACGCAATTGGCGGGCGCGTGCTTCCGGCGCTCGATGCCAGTGGCGACGTCACGCTGAAGAACGGTGTCGCGTTGATCGGCACGCAGGTGAAGAGCCTTCGTGGCCAGGCGATCGAAATCCGCAACCTCGACCTGTCGTCGGGGACGGCGCGCATCACCGTTTCGGGACCGCTCTCGGTCGATGCCGAGGGCCTGATCAACGCCGATCTGATGATCAGGCTGAAGGACCCGAAGGCGGTGGCGGCCATTCTCGGCGCCGCCATACCCGAGCAGAAAAGCCAGATCGAGCAGGGCTTTGCTGCCCTGGCGGTGCTCGGCAACGAACCGTCGATGCCGCTGAAGGTGGTCAGGGGCAAGGCCTCGCTCGGCTTCATTCCGCTGGGCAAGATCAAGCCGGTGGAATAGCGCTGCGATGGCAAGACCCGTGAAGCTGCTGAGCGTTGGCGCTTTGACGCTGGACACCATCCTGCGCGTCGAGACGCTGCCCGTGCATCAAGGCAAGTTCATTGCCTCCGACGGCGTCCAGATCGCCTCGGGCATGGCCACGAGTGCTGCCTGCGCCGCGCATCGCCTGGGGGCCGAGGTATCGCTGTGGGCGAGCGCGGGTGACGATGCCGTCGCCGACCAGCTCATCGCCGGCATCAAGGCCGAAGGCGTCGATTGCACCTTTGTGCGCCGCGTCAGAGGCGCCCGCTCGGCGCTGGCCTCGATCCTGGTCGACGCGTATGGCGAGCGCATCATCGTGCCGTTCTATGACGGGCTTGCCCAGGCCGATCCCGAAGCCTTGCCGGTCGCCGACCTCACGGCATTCGACGCCGTACTGGTCGATGTCCGCTGGCCAGGTGCGGCAGCCCTTGCCCTGAGAGCGGCGCGCGCCCTCGGCCGGCCGGCAATCCTCGATGCCGATACCGCACCGTTGCAGATCCTGGAACAGCTGTTGCCGCTCGCCACGCACATCGTCGCTTCGGAAACGGCGGCGCGCATTGTCTGCGGCCAGGCGCTCGATCCGGAAACGGCTTGCGCCGATCTCGCCAGCCGCACCGACGCTTTTGTCGCAGTGACAGGCGGCGCGGCGGGCAGTTGGTGGCACGACCGTCGCGCAGGCTGCGTGCGCCATGTCGCGGCACCGAAGATCAAGGCGATCGACACATTGGCCGCCGGCGATGTCTTTCACGGCGCCTTCGCCGTCGGGCTGGCGGAAGCCATGCCGGTCGAGCAGGCTTTGCGCTTTGCCAGTGCGGCCGCCGCGCTCAAATGCCTGCGCTTCGGCGGCAGGCTTGGTGCGCCGAACCGGGCCGAGACGCTGGCCATGGTTGCGCAGACCTGGCCAGCCTGAAACTGACTTAGCCCTTCGCGGGATGCTCGACGGCCTGGCGACCGAAATCGGGCACGTCGATGTCCTGGCCGGCCTCGATGATCGAGCGGCGCACAGCGCGGGTGCGGGTGAACAGGTCGAAGAGTTTTTCGCCGTCCCCCCAGCGGATCGCGCGTTGCAGGGACGCCAGATCTTCCGAGAACCGCGCCAGCATTTCGAGGATGGCGTCCTTGTTGTGCAGGCACACATCCCGCCACATGGTCGGATCGGAAGCGGCAAGACGCGTGAAGTCGCGGAAGCCGGAAGCCGAATATTTGATCACTTCGGACTTGGTCACCGACTGCAGATCGTCGGCGGTGCCGACGATGTTGTAGGCGATGATGTGCGGCAGGTGCGAGACGATGGCCAGCGTCATGTCGTGATGCTGCGGGTCCATGGTATCGATGTTGGCGCCGCAGCGGCGCCAGAACTCCGACAGCCGCTCCAGCGCGTCCGCGTCGGTATCGGGCAGCGGCGTGAAGATGCACCAGCGATTGTCGAACAGGTCGGCGAAGCCGGCGTCGGGGCCGGATTTTTCCGTGCCCGCCAGCGGGTGGCCGGGAATGAAATGGACGCCTTCAGGGACATAAGGCTGCATCTGCGCGATGACAGACGCCTTGGTCGAGCCGACATCGGTGAGGATCGCGCCCTTCTTCAGCGCCGGCGCGATTTCCTCGGCCACCGCGCCGGATGAGCCGACCGGCACCGAAATGACGACTAGGTCGGCATCGCGGACCGCCTCTTTCGCATCGGTGGTATAGCTATCGCCGAGCCCGAGTTCCTCGGCTCGCGCCAGCGTCGCCGCACTGCGCGTTGATATGGCCACGTGACGGGCCAGCCCCTCGCGGCGGATGACGCGGGCCAGCGACGAGCCGATCAGGCCGATGCCGACCAGCGCGATCTTTTCAAACATCGGTGATGTCATGGCGTTCTAGCTTTTCAGAAATGTCGTGAGAGCGGCGACAACGCCGCGATTGGCTTCTTCGGTGCCGACGGTCATGCGCAACGCGTTGGGAAAGCCATAGCCCGAAACGCGCCGCAATATATAGCCGCGCGCCGTCAGATAGTCGTCCGCCGCCGCCGCCGAATGCTTCTGATCGTCAGGAAAATGAACGAGGACGAAATTGCCGACGCTCGGCGTTACCCGCAGCCCGAGCTTTGTGAATTCCTCGCTCAGCCAGGCCAGCCAGGTCTCGTTGTGCGCCACGCTGCGCTCGACATGGGCGCGGTCGCGGATGGCTGCGATACCGGCCTCGATCGCCGTCGCATTGACGTTGAAGGGACCCCGCACGCGGTTGATGGCGTCGACGATATGCATCGGCGCATACATCCAGCCGATCCGCGCTCCGCCGAGGCCGATCTTGGAGAAGGTACGGGTCATCACCACGTTCTGGGCAGCACCGACCAGCTCGATGCCGGCCTCATAGTCGTTGCGGCGGACATATTCGGCATAGGCCGCGTCTAGCACCAGAAGCACGTGCCTGGGCAGGCCGCCATGCAGGCGGCGCACCTCCTGGAAAGGCACATAGGTGCCGGTCGGATTGTTGGGATTGGCCAGGAACACGATCTTGGTGCGCGGCGTGACGGCTGCGAGGATGGCGTCGATATCGGCGCGCTCGTCTCTTTCCTTGATCGTCACCGGAACGGCACCTGCCGACTGGATGTAGATCTTGTAGACCATGAAGGCGTGTTCGGTGATGACAGCCTCGTCGCCGGGCGCCAGATAAGTCTGCGCCAGCAGGCCGAGGATCTCGTCGGAGCCGTTGGAGCAAATGATGTTCTGCGGGTTGAGACCATGCACCTCGGCGATCGCTTCGCGCAGCCGCCTGGCGGTGCCATCTGGATAGACGTCGAGCTTTCCGGCAATCTCGCGCGCGGCTTCGATCGCTTTCGGCGAGGGCCCTAGCGGATTCTCGTTCGAGGACAGCTTGTGAACCTTGGCGACGCCCGCGGGCGCCGTGCTCTTGCCCGGCACATAGGCGTCTATGTCCATGATGCCCGCGCGCGGGGTTGGACGTGCCTGGTCCGGTGTCTGGCTCATGTCGCAAAATCCGTCGAGAACGCTTCCTGAGGGAAGCCGCAGCGGAAATACAAGCCGTGGCCTGCAATGTCGAGAGGCGACAGCCACCGCCCAAGGCTGGTCGTTGACGCCGGCGCGCCACAGCCCTAGAAGGGGTGCGAACTTCCGTGGTGATTTGGCCGGTCGGCTTGCAGCCACGTTAAACAACTTGCTAAAGGGCCGTTTGCATCCTGTAACCGGCTTTGCGACCGCAATGCCGGTTTTTTGTTGTCCGCGCCGGCCGGACACCCGGATCGGCATCGACTTTCGACAAGCGCGATGCGTGGGCTCAAAGTGTGAGATGGATGTCATGGCCGTTCTGCGTGCCCGCAAAACCAACAACGAGGTCGACCAACCGTCGAGCCCGGTTTTGCGTTTTGGATCCGACAAGCCGCTCAAGCTGGACGCCGGCACGCTGCTGTCACCGTTCCAGATCGCCTACCAGACCTACGGCACGCTGAACGATGCCCGCTCCAACGCCATCCTCGTCTGCCATGCACTGACCGGAGACCAGCACGTCGCCAGCACCAATCCGGTGACCGGCAAGCCTGGCTGGTGGGAAGTGCTGATCGGCCCCGGCAAGATCATCGACACCAATCGCTTCTTCGTCATCTGCTCCAACGTCATCGGCGGTTGCCTTGGGTCCACCGGTCCGGCCTCGACCAATCCCGCCACCGGCAAGCCCTATGGGCTCGACCTGCCCATCATCACCATTCGCGACATGGTGCGGGCGCAGCAGATGCTGATCGACCATTTCGGCATCGAAAAGCTGTTCTGCGTGCTCGGCGGCTCTATGGGCGGCATGCAGGTGCTGGAATGGGCATCGAGCTATCCGGAGCGGGTCTTCTCGGCGCTGCCGATCGCCACCGGCGCGCGCCATTCCTCGCAGAACATCGCCTTTCATGAGGTTGGCCGCCAGGCTGTCATGGCCGATCCGGACTGGCATGGCGGCAAATATTTCGAGCACGGCAAACGCCCGGAAAAAGGCCTGGCGGTGGCGCGCATGGCCGCCCACATCACTTACCTGTCGGAAGCCGCCCTGCACCGCAAGTTCGGCCGCAATCTGCAGGATCGCGAGGCGCTGACCTTCGGCTTCGACGCCGACTTCCAGATCGAAAGCTATCTGCGCCACCAGGGCATGACCTTCGTCGATCGCTTCGACGCCAATTCCTACCTCTACATGACGCGGTCGATGGACTATTTCGACCTTGCCGCCGACCATGGCGGCCGGTTGGCCGATGCCTTCGCCGGAACGAAAACCCGCTTCTGCCTGGTGTCTTTCACCTCGGACTGGCTGTTTCCGACCGAGGAGAGCCGCTCGATCGTGCATGCGCTCAACGCCGCCGGCGCATCGGTATCCTTCGTCGAGATCGAAACCGACCGCGGCCACGACGCATTCCTGCTCGACGAGCCGGAACTGTTTGCCGCCATAAACGGCTTCATCGGCTCGGCGGCCCGGGCGAGAGGGCTCAGCGCATGACCCCGAAAAATTGCAGGCTTTTCGGATCGGGATCGTGCGCCAGGCAGGGGGCGAAGCCATGAGCGTCAACCGCGACCAGCGCGTCGACCTCGAGGTCGTCGCCAACCTCATCCCGCCACAGTCGCGCGTGCTCGATGTCGGCTCGGGCGACGGCTCGCTGCTCGAATTGCTGCAGGACACCAAGCAGGTCGACGGCCGTGGGCTCGAGCTGTCGCAGCGCGGCGTCAACGAATGCGTGGCGCGCGGCCTCTCGGTCATCCAGGGCGATGCCGACAAGGATCTCGAATTCTATCCCGACAAGGGCTTTGACTTCGTCGTCCTGTCACAGACGCTGCAGGCCACCCGCAACCCGAAGCTGGTGCTCGACGAACTGCTCAGGATCGGCAACCGCGCCATCGTCTCCTTCCCCAATTTCGGCCATTGGCGGGTGCGCCTGTCGCTGTTCGTCAACGGCCGCATGCCGGTGACCAAGGACCTGCCCTATTCCTGGTACGACACGCCCAACATCCACTTCTGCACCATCCGCGATTTCGTCAATCTGTGCGACGAACTCGGCGCGACAGTCGAGAAGGCAACCGCCCTCGACGCTGCCGGGCAGAAGATCGGCCTGTCGATGCCGTGGTGGTTCTGGAACTTCTTCGGCCAGCAGGCAGTGTTCTTGCTGAAACGGTAATATTGATCGCCATGTATCTCTTTCGTAGGCGCCCTCTGCCAGTTGAAATCCCACCGGACATGCGGGCTGGGTTGAAAGCCGGAATTCTCATCTGCACCTCACCGCGCAGCGGCAGCAACCACCTAGCCGGATTGATGGCAGCCACCGGGCTTGGCAACCCACTCGAGTGGTTCGGGGGCCGCCGTGTTCTAGAAATGCCGAACTATCCCCGCGACCCCCGTGCCCAGGTTTTGCGTGCACTGAAGGACGGGCGGTCTCCCTCCGGGATTTACGCGGTCAAACTGTTTGCCAGCCAGTTTTCACAGGTTGCCAAAACCGTGGATCTCCCCGCAAGCCTTCCAAAGCTGCGCTATATGCGGTTGACGCGTGGGGACCTCGTTGGTCAAGCAGTTTCGTGGACCCGCGCTCGTCAGAGTGGTCGGTTCCGCTCTACCGAGGCCGATCAGAAGAGACCATGCTACGACGGCAAAGCAATCGCGGACTCGCTTGAAAAAATCATCCTGGAAAATCTGGCCTGGGATGTCTGGTTTGCAAAAAACGGATTGTCCTTCCTATCACTGACATACGAAGAACTCCTTGAACATCCACGGACCTGCCTTGAAAGGGCTGCATCTCTGGTCGACGCCAAGCTTGTCTTGAAACCCGGGTCTGATCTCGATTCGGGCCTCGATATTCAACGAGACACCATCAATGAGGAGTGGAGAGAGCGGTTCTTGGCGGAATATTCTGACACGTCGAACTTCCATGCCAACAATTGCCGTCGCGGTTTTCTTAAAAAGAGGAGCTCAAGGTTCTCGATCTGATCGAACGGCATTGTACGAGAACACGAAGCATCCAGGGGCGCCAGAGATGCGATGTTATTGATCAAAGCGCATCGCCGTCCATGGCGATCACGAGCACAAATTCTTATTGCACGCTGGTTTGACAGCCCGCCGAGAGCGTTATAGCCACATCGGCACTAATAACTTGATCGGTTCAGATATGGCTCAAGAGCGTCCAACGTATTCACTCGTCGTCGAAATGGAGAATGCAAAATCGATCGACTGGGACGAGATCGGCGTTGGGATGAAGGCCTTGGCTCGGGAAATCACATCGGTTTCAGCAACCGGTTTAGTGCGACCAAGGATCGTTATTTCTCACGGGGGAGCAGAGTCGGACGAGGATGCGTTGCGTCGTGAGATTTCGAATGAGGCCCCGCAGCTCGGTCAGGTTGCCGAACTCGTCTTCACGGCTTTCCCTGGCGGCCGATATTACGACCTGAAGAACAACGGCATGCTGGCATCGGACGGAGATATCGTCATCTTTATGGATTCCGACGTGGTCGCGGAACCAGGATGGCTACCAGGACTGCTTGAGCCCTTTGAAAACTCTGAAGTTATCTGCGCAAACGGATATACATACCTCTCATACGACGATTTCTTTTCAAGAACGTTTGCGTTGATCTGGTTTTTCCCGATGGCCCGTGGAGACGGGCGATTTGCCTCGAAGCGAGCGATCAACGCTAACAATGTAGCGTTTCGACGCGAGTGGATCGTCAGCCATCCTTTTCCAAAACATAACGGCTTCAAGGTTTCCTGCACTTTGCTGATGCGCGAACTGCTGCGGGAGGGCCACAAAATTCATAATGTCGACGCACGCGTTTATCACTATTCGCCGCGGGGCTGGCGGTTCTTTTACTGGCGCGCCCTGGTTACAGGTCGCGACGCCGACCGGAAGTTCGTTGCGCTCAATTCGCCGAGCCGCGCGCGACGGATAGTCAAGTCTTTCAGCCGGTGGCTCACCATGTCATGGCGCACGACACGACGGATCGTAGGCCATGCCCGGGAAACGGGGATGCCGCTTTGGCAGGTTCCCTTTTCTCTGATTGTCGGTCAGGCATTTTATGGTTTGGCGTTTTGGGGCCAGTTCAGTTTTGCGACTGGCATGGTTCGTGACAAAATTGAAACTGTGCCCGACTATGTTGGGCACAGCTAGACGCTTTACCGCCCTTCCTTGAACCGCGGTTCAGCGTCCAATTGATCCTTGACCCGTCGATTGTTCCAGAACATCCGTGGCCTTGTGCGGATGTTCGACGCCGTCGACGAACACGACATCCGCCTCCGAATTGTCCGTGCGCAGCGCCAGTATCGCCCGGTAGGCGGGCGAATTGTACCAGCCACGCACATGCTGCCTGTCGGGAATTCTATGATGATCAGATGGCCAGGCCAGTCGTTCTCGATCACCTCCACATCGCCGCCATGAACCAGAAAACGGCCGCCGAAAGGTTCCAGCGTGGCATCGATCTTGTGCAGATATTCGACGATCTGCGGACCCATTGCGGCTTGGCGCATATGGGCGACGGCGTAAGCGGCCATGACTGGACTCCCTTGTCATCGAAGCCGAGTTGCCGGCCTCGCATGGGCAATCTGACCAAACGCCGAGCGCTAAGCGATTACGTCTGAGGTAATGAGATGTATGCTACCTGTCATGATGGGTTGCTTCCATGGTGATTCGCAATGCTATGTGCGGCGGTGCTGTTGCAATTGGAACGCTAGCAGCGGGGATTCGTTGTCTCGCGCGGATTGAGTACCGGCACGGTGGGTGACAGGGGCAGTCGTTTTTTGTAGCGTCGCGCCGACTGTGATGCGGTGTAGAGGAAGGGAAGTCCAATCCATTCGACCGTTCTGAAAATCGAAAAGTCCTGGACAGACGCGCAACCCTGCGCAGGAAACAGCTGACAGACATGGCCGGGATCCAACCGACACCTCTCATCACGGTCATTACGCCGACCCACAACCGACGCGAAACGGTGTTGCGCGCCGTGGAAAGCGTACTCTCCCAGAGCATGTCGAGGCTTGAGCACATTGTCGTCGACGATGGTTCGACCGATGGAACCGAAGCGGCGCTGGCCCGTATCCAGGACCCGCGGCTGATCTATGTCGGGGCGAAATGGCGAGGCGCCAACGCAGCCAGGAATGCCGGCATCGAGCGCGCGCGGGCACCGTTGGTGACGTTCCTCGATTCCGACGACATCTACATGCCGCACCGGCTTGAACGAACCCTGACCTGGTTCGATGAGAATCCTGCGCTGCAAGTGCTGATCAGTTCGTTCGTGTCCCTGAAAGGCAATCGCATCACAAACTGCGTCAACCCCGAGGCGTTCGTGAGCCCCGCAATGCTGGAGCGGACGCTGGTTGGGCAGACCATCTTCATTGCCGGCTCCGCGATCACCGCTCGCCGCGAGGCCTTGCTGGCCATCGGCGGCTACGACAGCGACATCACCCGCATGCAGGATCGCGAATTGCTGCTGCGCCTTGCCCGGCGCTTCGGTGCGCAGTTGTCCAGGGATCTGGACTGGACGAAATACAATTCGGAGAACTCGATTTCCGGCCGCCGTGACGGCTATGTCGAGGCCTATGCGAACCTGATGGGCAAACATCCGCATATTGCCCATGCCTACCCGCACATTCCGCCTTACATGATCTCGCGGCAGCTCATCGCCGACATCCTGCGAGGCAGGATACCGGAGGCATTTCAGGGCTACATGGCCAACCGTTCATCCAAAACGCTTGGCTATTCGCTGCCGGAATTGATGCAAGGCTATGTCCATGGCCGGCGCTGGCGCCGCGATCTCTCCAACGAGTTTCGCAATCAATTTGGTGCCCGGCCCGCTTAAACCGATAGGAATTCCGGGAAATTGTGGAACGGTTTTTCCTCCGGATCGCGTTAACCCCTCTGTCGAGAGCTCAACGGTCAAGTTCGGGAAAATACGGATCCGATAGAAACCGCCTGTCCCGTTCGCCTTGCAGGCAGTCTATCGGCGTCGCCGCGTCGACGGGGATGCTTCCCACCTCGTCCTGAATGCCGCTCACTTCCAGGAGCAGCTTGCGCCGGATGGCTGTCGAAAACTCGGCGGCGGCATAGATAGGCAGCACGAAGGAACCGGGTCCGCCGATCACGCACTGCGCATAATACTGGTCGAGATGGCTGAAGGTGGGCGACGGGCTGATCAGGATCGGCAGGCCGTTGACGATGATGCCTTTGGCAGTCGCCGCATCACGCGTCGCGGTGACCGGCGGCCCGATATTGTTCGGTCCGTCGCCCGAAATGTCGATGACGCTGCGTTCGCCCTGGAAAGACGTGCGGTCGAAAAGCTCGGTGCCGAAGGCCAGCGCGCCGGAAATCGAAGTGCCGCGAAAGCTGCGGAACGGACGAGCCGCGACCTTGTCGGCAAAGCTGTTCGCGCTCTCGGCACTATCGATAATCTGCCAGCCGATGACCGCGTCGTCGCGCACCGTGCCGGCCCATTCGAAATAGGTCAGCGCTATGCGGCCCTTGGCGCCGGCGCGGACAGCCTTGATGAAGTCGGGATGCCGCAGCGCCTCGACATAACCGGCCCGCTGCAGGGCGAACTCCTTCTCGTCCATCGACAGCGAGATGTCGACCGCCAGCACCAGCTCGACGTCGACGGCGAGCGCATCCGGCGGCGAGGCGGCCGGGGCAGCCTGGGCGCAGGCAAGACAGGCAAGCAGGCGCAGAGCATCAAGCATGGCCGTCGCCAAGATTGTTTCTCCCGAGGAGCTTCCCTCGCGATCGCGGCAAAATAAAGCTCTGCTTCCCTCGCCCGGAAATCAGCTCATTTCTTGCGACGAGCGGCGGCTGGCGGCGGTTCGATCGCGCCGGCTCTGACGCGGGCGGGCTTCAGGGCTGGCGCACCGGAATCCTTGATGATCGTCAACGCGCGCGGGAAGAAGTGGTTGTTGTGCTGGCCGCGCCCGATGTTGAGGATCGCTGTCCCCGGCAAACGCTTATCGAGCATCGACAGCACGCGTCTTAGCGATGGGCCGTCGAACGCATCCAGCGCCTCATCGATGATCACCCATTTCGGCTGCCGCAACGCGAGCCTGGCGAAGGCCAGCGAGCGTTGTTCGTCATCGCCCAACTCATGGTCCCAACGCCCGGCGCGGTCGAGCGACGAGGATAGCCGTCCCAGACCGACCTCGGCCAGCACCGCCGAAATGTCGGCATCGTTCGCCGGCGCGGGCCCGTTCGGGTGATCGAGGACTTCGCGCAACGTGCCGACCGGAAAATAAGGCACGCGCGGCACGAATATGGGGGTTTCTCCCGCCGGCAGGCCGATCCGGCCGCTTCCCCATGGCCACAGGCCGGCAATGGCACGAAAGAACAGCGTCTTGCCCGCACCGGGGTCGCCGGTGATCATGACGCGCTCGCCGGGGCGGATTTCGACATGCGAGTCGGCGAGTCTGGTGCAACCCTCCGGCGAGGTCACTTCGAGCTTCTCGAAAGTCAGGCTGCCATTGACGTTTTGGCCGAAGGCGATGCGCTTTTCCGTGTCGTGCAGCGCATCGGTTTCATCGAGCGCGATGCGGAAATCGGCCACGCGCATCAGCGTGGCGCGCCAATCGGCGATACTGCCGATGTTGTTGATGAACCAGCGCAAGGAGGAGTGGACCTGGTTGAAGGCGCCGACCGCCATCATCAGCCCGCCAAAGCTGATATCACCTGAGAAATAGACCGGCGAAGCGACCAGTATGGGCGCCACGACGGTGATCCAGCCATAGGTGTCGGTCACCCAGGACAGGTTGATCTGGGCGGCGTAGATGCGCCGCATGGCGCCCAGCACCGTGCCGAGATCGAGTTCGAGCCGCCGCCTGGCGTCGGCCTCGCCATGATACAACGCAATGGCATCGACATTCTCGTTGACGCGCACCATCGAGGAGCGCAGCTCGGCTTCGCGTGTATAGCGGTCGCTGTTCAGGCGGATGAGCGGGCGCCCGACCAGCCAGCTCAGCCAGGAGGCGATGCCGGCGTAAAGGATGGCGGCCCAGACCATGTAGCCCGGTATGGCCAGCGAGGTCCCGCCGATGTGGAACACGAAGCCCGAGGACAGCTCCCACAGCACCCCGACGAAGGACACCAGCAGGATGCACGACTGCAGCAGGCCGACGCCGAGATCGGTTGACAGGTCGGACAGATGCGCGGCGTCCTGCTGCATGCGCTGGTCGGGATTGACGCCGATGGCGCCGGCATTGGCCAACCGGAAGGCGCGCGCCGGCCGCATCCACTGATCGATCAGATCCAGCGTCAGCGCCTCGCGCAGTTTGAGCCTGATCATCTGGTTGAGCCAGGTCTGGCCGATATTGAGCACCAGCAGCCCGCCGGCGATCATCGCGAAGACGAGGAGCTGGTGCAGGAAGGCCGCCATGTCGCGGCGCGCAAGCGCATCGTAGAAAGGCTGGTTCCAGCGGTTGAGCAGAACCTGGCCGATCGACGTTGCGATGATCACGGCCATGATGCCGACCGATGTCCACTGCAACCATTTGCGAACCGGCGATCCCGCCAGCGCCCGCCGGATCGTCATCAGCTGATCGCGCAGGCTGCTGGCTTCGACCGCCACGGCAACCGGCTGAACGGCGGCGGCATTGTCCGGTTGATCAGCCATGGCCGAGGTCCTTGCGTCAGTGCTGAAACCGGATGGAGAAACTTGACAGGCGTTCGTATGGGCTGCCGGATAAACTGTCGGTCCGCTTGCGACAGATAGGCAGGGAAACGACGTCAGGCACGCTTGCCGTGATCACGAAGCCGTCACCCGCGCAGCCGAGGGCTCGGCACCGGCTTTGTGACGGCCAAGCCGGGTGGCGCCATGCGGCGACAGCACCGGCACGAAGACGCGGCGCGAGGCGCGCTGGACGACGGGCACGCCTTGATAGAGCCGTTTCTGCGCCTCGACGACGATGACGCCGGAAAAGATCGGCCACAGCCGCCGGCCGGCGCGCTCCAGCACATTGTGGAAGCGCATCATGAAACGGCGCCTCGACGGCGGAAAGAACAGCGCATCGGACCAGGCGGCGGGCGTAAAATTCGCCTCGCGCAGCAATTCGGTTAGCTGGCCGCGCGAAAAGGGCCGGCCATTGCCGAATGGGGTGTGCTCGAAGCGCGCCCAGACACCGCGCCGGTTGGGCACGACGATGACGACCCGGCCAGCCGGCGACAGCACGCGCCAGATCTCGTTCAGCGTCTCACGTGGGTTCTCGACATGTTCGAGCGAATGGACGAGCAGCATGCGGTCGATGCAGGAATCGACCAGCGGCAGTTCCTCGTCGAAGACCAGTGCCGTCGCCGTCGGCCCTGTCGCCGGCCACACCACCGCGCCCTGCGTCGCCGGCATGAAGGCGAAGACCCGCTCGGCGTCGCAGCCGAACCTCTCCAGCCACGGCAAGGTGTAGCCCAGACCAACCAGCCGCTCGTTGGGCACGACCGCCCATATCGACGACAACGCCATGGTGATCGAACGCTCGGCGAAACGGCCGAGTGTTGTCGAATAGAAGGAGCGAAGATCGACGATGTCGGAATGCATGGCAGGGATGTAGCCGCGATATCGGCGGGTTTCAACAACAGGCCGCGACGACCTGGCATTCCGGGAATGTCACTAGACATTGCGGGATGTTGTTCAACGTCCCGGAATGTTGCTCACATCCAGGATGTCTTCAACATCCAGGATGACATCCACGCGCCGGCGCCCTATGTCTGCGGCCATAAACGGAGAGATGCGATGCCGGTCGAAATCGAACAGTTCATGTGCCGCAGCGACAATTTCGGCGTGCTGGTGCATGATCCCAAAAGCGGCCAGACCGCGATCATCGACGCGCCCGAGGAAGCGCCTATCCTGGCCGCGATAAAGCGCACCGGCTGGACGCCGACGATGATCCTGACCACGCATCATCACATGGATCACGTCGAGGCCAATCTTGCGTTGAAGGAGCGCTTCAAGCTGCGCATCGTCGGCCCGGAAGCGGAAAAGGCCAATATCCCCGGCATCGACGAAACCGTCGAAGACGGCTCGGTCCTCCATCTTGGCGATGAAAAGATCGAAGTCATCGCCACGCCCGGCCACACCGCCGGCCACGTTTCCTACTATTTGCCGGCTTCGGGTGTGGCGTTCACCGCCGACACGCTGTTTGCGCTGGGTTGCGGACGGCTGTTCGAATGCAAGCCGCCGGTGATGTACGATTCGCTGAAGAAGCTGGCCGCGCTTCCGGCCGAAACGATTATTTATTGCGGTCATGAATACACGCTCGCCAACGCCCGTTTCGCGCTGACCGTCGACCCGACGAATTCGGCATTGAAGGAACGCGCCGCCAAGATCGAAAAGCTGCGCGCCGACAATAAGCCGACGCTGCCGACGACGATCGGCGAGGAGCTGTCGACCAATCCCTTCCTGCGCTGGCACGATCCGGCGATCCGCAAGCATCTGGGGCTGGAGAAAGCTTCGGACGCCGAGGTCTTTGCCGAAATCCGCAAGCGCAAGGACAATTTCTAGGCCCGGTGGTATCGTCGCCATGACCAGCTCCGCAGAAATTATCGCGACGCTCGGGCTGAAGCCGCATCCGGAAGGCGGCTGGTATGCCGAGACCTTTCGCGATGGCACCGGCGGCGCGCGCGGCCATTCGACTGCCATCTATTTCCTGCTTGAGGAGCATCAGGTTTCGGCCTGGCACCGGGTCAAGGATGCCGCCGAGGTCTGGCATTTCCATGCCGGCGCCCCGCTGGCGCTGTCGATGTGGGAAGAAGGCAGCCCGAAGGTTGATCAGGTCATAGAACAAGTCCTCGGTATCGATCTCGCAGCCGGTGAGCGGCCGCAGATCGTCGTGCCCGCAGGCTGGTGGCAATCGGCGCGCAGCCTGGGCGAATGGACGCTGGTCGGCTGCACCGTCGCGCCGGGCTTCGAGTTTGCGGCCTTTGAACTGGCGGCACCCGGCTGGCAGCCTGGACAATCCTAACTTGGCAAGAGCCCTAATTTAGCAGGAAGCCTAGCGTGGTCGCGAGCTGGGCGGCGTAGTACAGCGCCCAGACGGCGAAGCGCATCCAGGCGCGGTGGGGCGAGATGGCGGCGACCAGGAATTTCTCCGTGGCGAGCAGCCCGTCCGATGCCATGAACAGCACGGCGCCACCGATCACCCACATATTGCTTGTTGTCAGCGCCGAGATGCCCATTGCCAGGATCGCGGCGATATAGACGGTGATCGGGATACGCAGGCTGGGACCGACACGACGCCACAGCGCCGCCAGCACGATGACCACGAACACCGCCATGGCGAGCGCGATCGCTCCGCGCCACGGCTCGGCGCCAAGCACTCCCAACCCGCCACCGCTGCGCAGGAACAGCGCGACATAGACGATGTGAGCGACAAGAAAACTGGCCAGCCCGCCGAGAAAGGCCTTTTCGCCGTCGCGTGACAGGAAGGCGTCGCCAACGGCGCTGAGTGCGAGCGCGGCGACCAGCAGCAGCGGGCCGCCTTGCAGCCCCGCCAGCACGGCAAGCATCGCTACGGCAAGCGTCTTTGCGGCCGAGCGGGCCAGCGTCGGCGGCATGCCAAGCGTGAAGGCGTAGATGACCGCCGCCGCCAGCGAAAAAATCAGTGTCGCATTGGCATTGGCGTCGATGCCGCCCGCAAACGGCATCGTCATGCCTTGGCTCCGTCTTCGGATGCCCCGGCTCCGCTTTCGGATGCCTCGGCTCCGCTCTCGACCGCAGCCGGCTTGCGCAGGAACAGGGATTTTGCGGCGAGCACCGCGCCGCCGGTGATGAGCACGCAGGCGGCGAGGATGCGCAGCGACGGCTCGGCGACGCCGGCCGCGATCAGCACCAGCGTCGACAACAGCGGCGCCGCATAGCTTGCAGCACCCAGCACCTGGATGTTGCCGCGCTTGACGCCGATGTCCCAGGCATAGAAGGCGGCACCCACCGGCATCAGGCCAAGGCCGAGCACGGCCAGCCACTGGCCGACACCGTCAGGCAGAATCGTCTGTTCCAGCGCCAGGTGGCAGGCGAGCGACAGCACCGCGGTCGCCGCGCAGAACCAGGTGACGATGCTGGTCGGCACCGACGGGAAACGCCGCGACAACAACGAGTAGGCCGACCACAGGACGGCGCAGACGGCAGCCATGGCATAGCCGAAGGAATAGCGGGCGTCGAAGGCCAGCCCACCGCCCTTGGTGACGATCAGCACGGTGCCGGCAAGGCCGAGCAGCGCACCGACGACATGGTTCCAGGCCAGTTTTTCGCCCGGCATCAGCGCCGAGCCGAGCACGATCAGCAGCGGCCACAGATAGGCGATCAGGCTCGCCTCCACCGCCGGCGCATTGCGCAGCGCGGTGAAATAGAAAAAGTGATAGCCGAACAGGCCGGCAATGCCGATCAGCCACACCTGCGGCGGTATCTTCTGGCTCTTGTCGGGTGCCGGCATGAACAGCCGCGCGACCAGCCCGACGCCGGTGCCGATCGAGAAGGTGATCGCCGACAGCAAGAACGGCGGCACCTGGCCCGACGCATCGGTGAGCAGTGCGAGCAACGCCCACATGGCGACCGCCGAAAAGCCGATCAGTGTTGCGCGCCCCATTCTGTCTCCAGTGGCGCGCCAATTCCGCGCCTGGCTATTGTACGGCTTCGAAACGCCCGGCGCTGATGGTCAAGGTGCCGATCTGCGTGCCAACCGTGGCACGGATCGGCGCATATACGCCGGTTTGGCCGAGCGGTGCAAACGTCACCATCATGCGGCTTTTGTTCTTGAGATAGTTGAGCGCCTTGCGGCCCTTGCGATAACCCGCCACCGGCTCGAAGCCCATCTGGCAGGTGACGGTGTCGCCCTTGTAGCCCGGGACCGAGATCGTGCCTTTCGACGCGTAGGTCAACGTCAGGTCGGCACGCATCTCGCCGTCATAGAACTTCACCGTGCGGCCGCAGACCTGGTCGAGACTGTCGGCATGAATGACGGTGGCGGCCATGGGATCGAGCACCGATGCCAGGTCGCCGGCACCGAGCGGTACCCAGTTCTTGGGGTCGCGTTTGCCTGGTGCCGGTACGACCTTCGTCGAAGTGACCCTGCCATTGGCAAAGCGGATATCGACCACCGATGCCTTCTTGCCGGAGGTGTAGTCGGCGCGGAATGCCTGCGGCACCATCTTTTTGCCCGCAATCGTGCCTTTGGACGAGATCGTGCCGCGCGTGTCGTCGAACAGCTTGGCGAGACCGGCCGCGGTGACACTGCCTTGGATCGCGTAGGCGCCGTTCTCATAGCGGCTGGAAAACGTTGATTTCGCTATCGAAAGACCAAGAAACGACACCGTGTACTCGCCCTTGAACGACTGCGGCGAGGCAGCAGACGCGGCGGACGGCAAAGCTATGGCAAGCATGGCAACAAGGGCATGTGGCGAACGAAGCATGGCGGGATCGGGTCCTTGATTTTGGGCCGGAGGCGGGCAACTCCGGTCTGGCATGTCCCTATGGAACCGCTTATAGGATGAATTCCGGCCTTAATATGAAAATGCCGGGCGCGGCGTGGGCAATGCAGGGGCTGGGCAAGCCGGAGCTTGACGCCTCGGCGAAATGCAACTATGGAACGCCAACTTTTTCCATAAGGCCGCCTGACCAGAACCGCGCGCCACCCGGCGTGGGCTTGAGTGTTTGGCAGACCCGAGAACTGAAGGTTAGAACAATGTCCCGCACCTGCGAACTCACTGCCAAGGCAGTCATGTCCGGCAACAATGTGAGCCACGCCAACAACAAGACCAAGCGTCGCTTCCTGCCGAACCTCGTCAATGTGACGCTGATTTCGGAAGCGCTGAACCAGAACGTGCGCCTGCGCATTTCGGCCAACGCGCTGCGTTCGGTCGAACATCGCGGCGGCCTCGACGCCTTCCTGGCCAAGGCAGACGTCAAGGAATTGTCGCAGCGCGCCCGTTTGCTGAAAAAGCAGATCGCCAAGAAGACCGCCGAGCAGGCTGCCGCTTAAAACAGTTCAAAGGCGGGGGACGACCGCCCTGGCCGACCTCTTGTTGGCCTCTGGCCAACATCTTGTTGGCCTGAGCATCGGATCGAAGCCGCAAGGTTTTGGCAATCCGGTGCCCACATACGAAGGCAAGCATCGCCCGCATGGGCATGGTGCTTGGCTGGTTCCATTACCCAGGATAAAAAAATGACTTCCTTCTCGCGGTATTTGCCATTCGTGGCCGCCATGGCGCTTGTCGTCGTGGCATCGAACATTCTCGTGCAATTCCCGATGCAGGGTCAGATCGGCGGCCTCTCGCTGGCCGATCTTCTGACCTGGGGGGCCTTCACCTATCCCTTCTCGTTCCTGGTCACCGACCTCGCCAACCGCCGCTACGGACCCACTGCGGCGCGCCGGATCGTCTTTGTCGGCTTCATGACGGCGGTGATCTGCTCGATCCTTGTCCCGCCCTTCCTGTTCCGCCACGGCCTGATCGAACTCGAGACCGCCGCCGACCGGCTGGTGCGTATCGCGGCCGCGTCCGGAGCGGCGTTCCTCAGCGCGCAACTGCTCGATGTCACCGTCTTCAACCGGCTGCGCCGGCAGAGCTGGTGGCGCGCGCCGATCATCGGCACGCTGGTCGGGTCGGTGTTCGACACCGCCGTGTTTTTCACCGTCGCGTTCTCGGCCGCCTTCGCCTTCGCTGGTCCCAACGACGGCTTTGCGTTGGAAAACGCACCCTTGATGGGCATCTTCCATGTCGACGCGATGCGTTGGATCTCCTGGGCGCTGGGCGACCTCAGCGTGAAGCTGATCATCGCCGTGGTGGCGTTGATCCCCTACCGTCTGCTCGCGGCCCGTTGGAGCCAGCCGGCGGTAGCGGCTTAAACCATGATCCCGAAAAGTGGGACCCGGTTTTCGGAAAAGATCATGGTCGGACAAAGATCATGATCCCGTGGGTCCAGCTCGATTCGGCCAAGATCCCGGATGGCGCACAAGAACTTCGCCTCAAGCGGCGCGGCACCGAATTCTCGATCATGCTGGGCACCAACGAACTGATGAACAGCCGCCTCAGCGGTTCCGAGGAAGCGCTGGCAAAACTGTCCTGCGAGCGGATTGCCGGCCAGAGCCGGCCCACAATCCTGATCGGTGGGCTTGGCATGGGTTTTACCTTGCGCGCCGCACTCACAGAATTGGCCAATGATGCCGGAATAGTCGTCGCCGAACTGGTGCCCGCCGTCGTCGCCTGGGCACGTGGCCCGATGGCCGAAATCTTTGACGGCTGTCTCGACGATCCTCGCGTCACCATCCAGGAAACCGATGTCGGGCAGTTGATCCGGTCGCGGCCCGCGGCCTGGGACGCCATTCTGCTCGATGTCGACAACGGCCCGGAAGGCATCGTCCACAAATCCAACGACGCACTTTACAGCGTGCACGGCCTCGCAGCCGCACGCAGCGCCCTGAAACCCGGCGGCGTGCTGGCAGTGTGGTCGCAAGGCCCCGACATCGGCTTCACGCGGCGGCTGAAGCAGGCAGGCTTCGGGGTCGAAGAGGTCAGTACGCGCGCCAACGGCAAGCGTGGCGCCCGCCATGTCATCTGGATCGCCACCAGGACGTAAAGCCGGCGGGCTCATCCTGGTGGAGAATGAATTCCAGATAGAGGTTGCGCTGCAGGATCGAGTGGTTGTCGTCGGAGATCAGCGACACCATCAGCGCGCCGTCGCCGCGGGTCCAGACGTCGAGCCCTTCCATATTGTCGATCTGGTAGCCCATGTCGGCCTCCAGCAGCACCGGCCCGTCGGCGACCGCGCCCTTCTCGACGCTTTCGCCATAGATGCGCCGCAGCCGCATCTTGACGCCGCTGGCCATCGAGAAACTGCGCTCCAGAAGCAATAGGTCGCCATCCGGCAGGAAGGCCCCGTCGGTAATGTCGAAATCGCCATTGCGCTTGACGGTAAAGACGCCCTTGTGCGGTCCTTCGATGATGGCGGCATAGATGTTGCCGGCCTTGTCCAGGCTCTTCTCGGAGACCACGACTAGGCCGCCCTCATGCTGGCCGTTGGCATTGGCGTGGGTGACGGTCTCGAAGCCGCGATTCTGACGCAGCTCGCGGGCCGGAACGGCGAAATCCAGCGGCTTGAAGGGTGCCTTCATGTCGTTGGAGTCGATCTTGAACTGGGCGACGCGGTGGCTGCGCTCGAAGCCGACGGTGGCGATGCCGTCCTTGACCGCGAGACCTTCCGCATCGACCTCCCATTTCCTGTCGATCGGCCGGCCGGTCTGGTCGACCATCTGCTGCATGCGGAAATTCTGGATGCCGGAGGGTCGCTTTTCCGCGTCGCGGACCACCGTGCCGAAGAACCAGAAGCCGGTGTCGGCAACGCCGATGAAGTCACCGCCGGCTTTCAGGAAGCGGAAGGCCGACAGCGCGCCGAAATCGCGTGTCGGCGAGGTCATCTCCAGCCCGCCGACGAATTCGAACGGGCCGAACTGCTTGCCGGCACGGCCAATGTGGAATTCGGTGATCGGGCGGGCCGAGATTTCGACCGGTTCGACAGAACTAGAGTCGGCCGAACCGGCTGCCGCCGAAGCCACGCCGGAAAGCAGGGCGACGGCGGCGAAAAGCGTCTGCTGAAAGCCGCAGCGCCTGGAAATCATCCGGCGCGCCGCATACCACCGCCGCGTCGCGTATCCTTCGCGCTTTCCTCGGCGAACAGCGAAGCCAACTGCTCGGTCATGGCGCCGGCCAGTTCCTCGGCATCGACGATGGTGACAGCCCGGCGGTAGTAGCGCGTGACGTCGTGGCCGATGCCGATGGCCAGCAGTTCCACCGGCGAACGCGTCTCGATCAGCTCGATGACGGCGCGCAGATGGCGCTCGAGATAATTGCCCGGATTGACCGACAGCGTCGAATCGTCGACCGGCGCCCCGTCCGAGATCATCATCAGGATCTTGCGCTGCTCGGGCCGGGCGATCAGCCGGTTGTGCGCCCACAGCAGCGCCTCGCCGTCGATATTTTCCTTGAGCAGGCCTTCGCGCATCATCAGGCCGAGATTGCGCCGTGCCCGCCGCCACGGATGGTCGGCGGACTTGTAGATGATGTGGCGCAGATCGTTGAGCCGGCCAGGATTCGGCGGCTTGCCGTCCTTCAGCCATTTCTCGCGCGCCTGCCCGCCCTTCCAGGCCCGCGTGGTGAAACCGAGGATCTCGACCGAGACGCCGCAACGCTCCAGCGTGCGGGCCAATATGTCGGCGCAGGTTGCCGCGACCGTGATCGGCCGGCCGCGCATCGAGCCGGAATTGTCGAGCACCAGCGTCACCACCGTGTCGCGAAATTTGGTGTCGCGCTCCTGCTTGAACGACAGCGGCTGCATCGGGTCGATGACGACCCGCACCAGCCTTGCCGGGTCGAGGTAACCTTCTTCCAGGTCGAAATCCCAGGAGCGGTTCTGTTGTGCCATCAGGCGACGCTGCAGCCGGTTGGCCAACCGCCCGACGACGCCGGACAGATTGGCCAGCTGCTTGTCGAGGAAGGCGCGCAGCCGGTCGAGCTCTTCTTCTTCGCACAGCTCCTCGGCCCCGACCGTCTCGTCGAAAGCCGTGGTGAAGACCTTGTAGTCGATCTCCTTCGGCAGATTGGTGAAGGGATTGTCGTTGCGGCGCGCCTCGCCGGGCGTTTCGGCATCGGCGTCGTCATCGTCGGACAGGTCGTCCGCGGTGGCGTCGGAGGCTTCGGTCTCGGCCGACTGTTCGTCATCGGCCGAAGCTTCGGCGTCCTCGGACTGCGACTGCTCGGAGCCGGAATCCTCTTCGCCGCCCTCCTCGCTCTGCTCCTCGCCTTGCGGCTGGTTGTCGTCATTGTCCTCGGAATCTTCCGTCTCCTGGTCGTCGCCGAGTTCCTCGGCCATTTCCATGGAGGCGAGCATCTCGCGCACGACCCGGGCGAACGCCTGCTGGTCGCCGAGCTTGGCCGACAACCCGTCGAGATCGGCCTTGGCCTTTTCCTCGACCCAAGGGCGCCAGAGTTCGACCAGCCGCTCGCCGCTTTTCGGGATCGGACGGCCGGTGAGCTTCTCGCGCACCATCAGGGCGAGTGCTTCCTCGATCGGCGCGTCGGCTTTGTCCTTGACGTCGACGAGGTTGGCCTTGGCGTATTTGTCCTCCAGCATCGAGCCGATATTGTCGGCGACGCCTTGCATGGCGCGTGAGCCTATCGCCTCGACGCGAGCCTGTTCGACCGCGTCATAGATGGCGCGGGCCGCCTTGCCTTCCGGCGCCAGCTTGGTGTGGATGCGCACATCGTGGCAGGCGCGCTTCAGCGCCATGGAATCGCCGAGGCCGCGGGTGATCGCGATATCGGTCTTCGACGCCTTCTTCGGCAATTCTGGCAGACGCGCACGGCTGCCGGCGAGCGCCGGCCGGTCCTTGGCGAAGCCGACCTCCAGCTCCTTGTCGCCGGCGATGGCGCGCATGCAGACGGTGACGGCGCGCTTGAAGCTGTCGGCTTCAGAACCCGTCTTCGACTTGTTGCGCGTGTTGTCGCCCGGACCCGCCATCGAGACTCTGCTTAGCCCAGCACCACGTTGGCGGCGCTCTCGGGCAGATCCTCGCCAAAGGCGCGCTGGTAGAACTCGGCCACCACCGAGCGTTCCAGTTCATCGCACTTGTTGAGGAAGGTCAGCCGGAACGCCATGCCGATATTGCCGAATATCTCGGCATTCTCGGCCCAGGTGATCACGGTGCGCGGGCTCATCACGGTCGACAGATCGCCGTTGATGAAGGCCGAACGCGTCATGTCGGCGACGCGCACCATCTTGTTGACGATGTCCTTGCCCTTGCTGTCGCGATAGTGCTTGGCCTTGGCCAGCACGATGGCGACTTCATTGTCGTGCGGCAAATAGTTCAGCGTGGTGACGATCGACCAGCGGTCCATCTGCGCCTGGTTGATCTGCTGGGTGCCGTGATAGAGGCCAGTGGTGTCGCCGAGGCCGACCGTGTTGGCGGTCGAGAACAACCGGAAGGCCGGATGCGGGCGGATGACCCGGCTCTGGTCGAGCAGCGTCAGCCGGCCCGACGATTCCAGCACGCGCTGGATGACGAACATCACATCCGGACGGCCGGCATCGTACTCGTCGAAGCACAGAGCGACATTGTGCTGGTAGGCCCAGGGCAGGATGCCGTCGCGGAATTCGGTGATCTGCAGGCCATCCTTGACGACGATCGCGTCCTTGCCGACGAGATCGATACGGCTGACATGACTGTCGAGATTGACGCGCACACAAGGCCAGTTAAGCCGGGCGGCAACCTGTTCGATATGGGTCGACTTGCCGGTGCCGTGATAGCCCGACACCATGACGCGGCGGTTGTAGGCAAAGCCCGCAAGGATCGCCATCGTCGTGTTCTTGTCGAAGAGATAGTCCGGGTCGATGTCGGGCACATGCTCCGATGTCACCGAATAGGCCGGTACCACCATCTTGGACTCGAAGCCGAATTTCTCCTTCACCGACACCGTCGTGTCGGGCAGGTTGGCGATGTCACGATCGACCTTGTTCATATCTCTCAACGTCTCCACGGGCGAAACGTCTGATTTCGCCGGCAATCGATTTTGTCCGGGGGCGGTCTTAGAGCCTTTTCCAACCTTATGAAAGTTGGAAAACGACACGAACCGTATGGCCGCTCAGCACAGGCCCGCCTGTTTGAGCACGCGATAGGCCTGCAGCACATCGCGGAACCGGTCTTCCGAACCTCTGTCGCCACCATTCGCATCCGGATGGTGCTGTTTCACCAGTTCCTTATAGCGCGCCTTGATCTCCTTGCCAGTCGCCTTTGTATCAAGGCCAAGCGTTTCCAGCGCCTTGGCCTCAAGCGGCTTGGCCTTGCGCTCGCGCGCCTCGCGCGGATCCTTCGGTCCCTTGAACAGGTCGAACGGGTCGCGCATGCGGTTATAGTAGCCGGCCCGGCCGGAACGCATCTGGGCCATATCGGGCGACGACCGCGTCGAGGCCCCGTTGGCGCCCATCTTCCAGGTCGGCCGGTGCCCGGTCATGGCTTCCTTCTGGAAGCGCGCGACCTCGGTGTCCGGCACGCCGGAAAAGTAGTTGAAGCCCTTGTTGTACTCGCGCACATGATCGAAGCAGAAATGGAAATACTCGCCCTCCTTCATGCGCCCGACCGGCGCACGATGGGTGCCCGCTTCCTTGCAGCCGTCCCACTGGCAGATCGGCGAGTGCGACTTCAGCTCCGCGTCCTTGTCGGGGCGGACGCGAATCTTCTCGAAATATTTGGGGTACGGCTTCATCTTACCCATTTATGGGGCGTTCGCAGATGCGAAACAAGAATTGACATTTTCGCGATCATCGCCCTAACCGCTGAATCGCGGCATAAAGCAGGCGAATGGCGGATTTTGTTGCACGGCGGCGGCCCCTCGCGAAACCGATTTTCGGTTTCCAGGCTGAGATGCCAGCGATATTTGGTGAAGGGAGATGGCGATGTCCATACAGGCGACCATGGAAGACAAGCTCAATAAGGCATTTTCGCCGGACAGGCTGGTCATCATCAACGAGAGCCATCTCCATGCCGGCCACCACCATCACGGCTCCGACCATCACGGCACTTACGACGGCACCGGCGAGACGCATTTTCGCGTCCGCGTCGTCGCTTCCGCCTTTGCCGGCATGAGCCGCATCGACCGTCACCGCGCCGTCAATGAACTGCTTGCCGATGAATTGAAGGCCGGCGTGCACGCGCTGGCGATCGAACCGGCGGCTCCCGGCGAAAAGACCCGCTGGTAGCTCGGTTCCGCCTATCGTTTTTCGCCGCGCTCAGAGCACCGCTTCGATGAGGAACGGCCCGCGCCGTGACAGCGCGCTGTCCAGCAGCGCCTCGAAGCGCTCGCACGTATCGGCGCGGGCCGCCTCCACGCCCATGCCTTTGGCCAGCGACACCCAGTCGAGCGAGGGATAGTCGAGGTCGAGCATGCGCCTGGCGTTCTCGCCGATGGCGCCGACGCCGACATTCTTCATCTCGCCATGCAGGATCGCATAGGTTCGGTTGGAAAACACGATCGTCACCACGTCGAGCTTTTCCCGCGCCTGCGTCCACAATCCCTGCACCGTGTACATCCCGCTGCCATCGGCCTCGAGATTGATCACCTTGCGGTCCGGACAGGCGATTGCCGCCCCGGTCGCCATCGGGATGCCGCCGCCGATCGATCCGCCCGTGCCCACCATGTAGTCGTGCGGCGCTGCAAAGGCCGACAGCGCGAAGAAACGCCTGGCCGAGGTGACCGCTTCATCGCAAATGATTGCATCGGCCGGCAGTTTGCGCGCCACCGACAGCGCGATCGCATCTTCCGTCAGCTTGCCGCTCGGCGTTGCCTCGTCCGGAAAAGCGGCCGCGACGACCTGTCGTTTCGGCGGCTTGATGCCAAGTTCGTCGCGAAGCGCCTCCAGCGCCGCATGCAGATCTTCGCCATGGGCGGCCAGTGTCAGCACCTCGCAGCCTTCCCGAACGAGCCGTCCCGGTTTTCCCGGATAGGCGAAGAAGGCAACCGGCTCCTTCGCGCCGACCAGGATCAGAACATCGACATCCCTGAGCACAGCCATCGCCGCGTCGACCGGATAGGGGATGCGGGCCGGCGCGACACGCCCGCGCCCGCGTTGCATCCGTGCGATCAGAACCTCGCCGAACAGCCGGACGTCGCTGCCCGTCGAGATTTGCCCGGCGATGGCGAGCGCATCGGCGCGTGCGGCCTTTCCGCGAACGATCATGCCTGCCCGGCCCGGAGCGGCACGGATCGCCGCGGCGACCTTGCGCACGGCGTCCATATCGACGGCCGGCGCTGGCACCAGCGTCACCTTGCCGACCGAAACCGCGTCGACTTCGCCCCAGGCGGCATCCGCCGGCAGGATCATCGTCGCGACGCCGGGTGGTGTCAGCGAGGCGCGAAAGGCTGCTTCAGCTGCCGGCGCGATATCGGCCGGGCCCTTGACGCGGCCGACCCAGTTGGACATCGGCGCCGCAAGGCTTTCGATATCGCTGGTGAGCGGGGCATCGAGCGGCAGATGGTAAGAGGCGTGGTCGCCGACGATGTTGATCATCGGGCTGAAGGCACGCCGGGCATTGTGCATGTTGGCGAGACCGTTGGCCAGGCCGGGACCGGTATGCAGCAGCGTCGCGGCCGGCCGATCGGTCATCCGCGCATAGCCATCGGCGGCCCCGGTCACCACCCCCTCGAACAGCCCGAGCACGCAACGCATTTTCGGCTTGTGGTCAAGTGCTGCAACGAAGTGCATTTCGGAGGTGCCGGGATTGGCGAAGCAGACTGTCACATCATTGGCCAGAAGCACGTCACACAGGGCATCGGCGCCGTTCATGCAATTCCCTCCCGCTCACGATCGAAGAGCACTTGCACCCGGGCGCGCCCGCACAGCAATGTCCCGCCGCCACTTTTGATCTGATCCAGTGCCGTAAAGATCAGCCAACAGCCGATTTCAGGAATGCCAGCGCGGCCGCGGTCAGCGCGTCGCCATCCTCGCCGAAATCCCGATTGATCGACATATGCGTGTAGGCGCTGCCGTCGAACAGCGTAACCTTGGTGCCCGTCGCGCGCAGGCGCTCGGCAAAGGCCTTGGAGTCCTCGCCGCGGCCAGGGGCGCGCGAATAGGCAATGAACGTCGGCGGGTGCCTGCGGCCGTCGACATGGCTGGCCGGCGACAGTGCCGCCCATTGCGCGGGATCGGAAAAGACGCGGGCATAGGCCCGCACCATGCCGCCCTTCTTGGCAAGTGCTGCAAGATCATAGGCCCTGGTGTCGTCGAGAATGAGCGCAGCTATGCCGGGCAACCCGCCGCGCATGCCGGTCAGCGCAATCAGATGGCAGCCGGCCGAATGGCCCATGCCGACGATGCGGTTGGGATCGCCGCCATGCCGGGCGATGTTGGCCCTGATGTAGGCGTAGGCCTTTTCGACGTCACCGGCCTGGGTGGCGACATCGGCCTGCGGCAACATGCGGTAATCGATGGAGACGAAGCAGAAGCCGTTGGCGAGCAGGAAGGCCGGTTTGGCGTCGACCTGACTGCGTTTGCCAAACTGCCAGGTGCCGCCATGAACGAAAAACACGACCGGCAGGCCCATTGCACCATCGGGCGCATAGATGTCGAGCTTGGCCGGCCCGTAGTCTAAGGTTTTTGGCGTGGGTCGGCGTGTTTCCGACGCGGCCGATGCTTCCAATGGCAGCATCGCCGCCACCGAGGCCATGATCAGGCTTCGTCGATCGATCATCACTGTCTCCTGACGAGGCAAGACTGCACGCGGCGGCCCCAGCCGTCCAGTCAGGGATTCGCCACACACCCGCTACCCGCGCTGAATACCGCTCCGCACCGAGCGCCTTGATCCCGGAGTGGCCTCAAATCCTTATGATCGTAGCCACCTCTTCACATGAAGGGAACAAACGGTACCCCCCGACAGTTGAATGCGAGGTGAGCCGAATGGAAGCCACAGCGGCTCCGAGGGCAAAAGCATCATGCGAGAGAACCAGTCTGACGTCTTCGATCTGTTTTCGGAAATTTACACCAACGCGACGCAGGAAGAGATCAGCATCCAGCAATATCTCCTTGCCTGCCGCGAGGACAAGTCGATGTATGCCTCAGCGCCTGAACGGATGGTCGAGGCGATCGGCGAGCCGAACCTGGTCGACACCAGCAAGGATGAGCGGCTCGGCCGCATATTCTCCAACCGGACCCTGAAAGTGTACCCCTCCTTTGCCGATTTCTATGGCATGGAGGACACAATCGAGCGCATCGCCGGCTATTTTCGCTATGCGTCGCAGGGGCTCGAGGAACGCAAGCAAATCCTCTATTTGCTCGGCCCGGTCGGCGGCGGCAAATCGTCCCTTGCCGAGCGGCTGAAGAAGTTGATGGAGCAGCGCCCGATCTACACGCTGAAGGTCGGCAACCAGGTCAGCCCGGTTTTCGAATCGCCGCTGGGCCTTTTCCATCCCGATCGCATGGGCGACCTGCTGGAGGATAAATACGGCATTGCCCGACGCCGGTTGAATGGGCTCATTTCGCCATGGGCGGCCAAGCGCCTCGACGAACTCTCCGGCGACATTTCCAAGTTCAGCGTCGTCAAGCTGATGCCTTCGCGACTGCGCCAGATCGGCATCGCCAAGACCGAGCCCGGCGACGAGAACAATCAGGACGTTTCGGCCCTGGTCGGCAAGGTAGATATCCGGCAATTGGAAAATTTCAGCCAATCCGATCCGGACGCCTATTCCTATAGTGGCGGACTGAACCGGACCACCCAGGGCCTGCTTGAATTCGTCGAAATGTTCAAGGCGCCTATCAAGGTCCTGCATCCGCTGCTGACCGCCACCCAGGAAGGCAGCTACAACGGCACCGAAAATTTCGGCGCCTTTCCCTATCAGGGGATCATCGTGGCTCATTCCAACGAGTCGGAATGGCTGCAGTTCAAGAACAACAAGAACAATGAGGCTTTTCTCGATCGCATCCTCGTGGTCAAGGTGCCGTATTGCCTGCGGATAACCGAAGAGCGGCAGATCTACGAGAAACTGCTGCGGGAGAGCGAATTGGCCGCCAGTCCCTGCGCTCCAGAGGTGCTGGACATCCTCAGCCGGTTTACCGTCTCGACCCGGTTGGCCGAGCACGACAATTCGCCGCTCTACACCAAGATGCGCGCCTATGATGGCGAGAACCTCAAGGAAGTCGACCCCAAGGCCAAGTCGGTTCAGGAATATCGGGACGCCGCGGGCGTCGACGAGGGCATGGCCGGCGTCAGCACGCGCTTTGCCTTCAAGATCCTGTCGCAGACCTTCAACTATGACACCGAAGAGGTGGCCGCCGACCCCGTGCATCTCATGTACATCCTGGAGGAGGCAATCAAGCGCGAACAGTTTCCGAAGGAGACGGAAGCCGCCTATCTGGAGTTCATCAAGTCCGAGCTGGCCGCGCGGTATGCCGAATTCATCGGCCATGAGATCCAGAAAGCCTATCTGGAATCGTACAGCGAGTACGGCCAGAATCTTTTCGACCGCTACATCGCCTATGCCGACGCCTGGATCGAAGACCAGGACTACAAGGATCCCGACACCGGCCAGATCCTCAACCGCGAGGTTTTGGACAACGAGCTTTCGCAGGTCGAAAAACCGGCCGGCATCGCCAATCCCAAGGACTTCCGCAACGAGGTGGTGAAATTCACGCTGCGCGCCCGTGCAAGAAACCATGGCCGCAACCCGGCGTGGACAAGTTACGAAAAGCTGCGGGAAGTCATCGAGAAACGCATGTTCGGCCAGGTCGAGGACCTCCTGCCGGTGATCAGTTTCGGCTCCAAGCAGGACAGCGTCACGGAAAAGCGGCACAATGAATTCGTGCAGCGGATGGTCGAGCGCGGCTACACCGAGCGGCAGGTTCGTCGCCTTGTGGACTGGTACATGCGGGTGAACAGGGCGGGTTAGAGAACCCGGATGGTTCCATGCCGATCTTCATCGACCGCCGCCTGAACCCGAAAGACAAGAGTCTCGGCAATCGCCAGCGCTTCCTCCGACGCGCGCGCGAGGAATTGAAGCGGAGCATACGCGACCAGATCCGCACCGGCAGGATTGCCGACGCGGATTCCGAGCACGCCGTGCGCATGCCCGAAAGAGGCACAAGCGAGCCGAGCTTCAACAACGCCGGCGACACCGGCAGGCGTCAGCACATCTTGCCGGGCAACAGGCATTTCTCCGCCGGAGACCTGATCCCCAAGCCCGGCGGAGGCGGCGGGGGAGCATCGTCCCCGGGAAACAAGGCATCAGAGGACGACTTTCGTTTCGTACTGTCGCGCGAGGAAGTGCTCGATCTGTTCTTCGAGGATCTCGAGCTCCCGGACATGGTCAAGCTCAACCTCAAGGAGATCCTTGCCTTCAAGCCGCGCAGAGCCGGCTTCGCCGCCACCGGTTCGCCGACCAACATCAATGTCGGCCGCACGATGCGCAACAGCCACGGCCGCCGCATTGCGCTGAGGCGCCCCAAGCAGGTCGAACTGGATGTCCTCCTCGAGGAAATCGCCTCGCTCGAGTCGGCGCCATCCAGCGTCGACGCGCGCCAGCGTATCGCGGCATTGCGCGAAGAGCTTGACCGGCTGGAACGACGCCGCCGCCGGATTGCCTATGTCGATCCGGTCGACATCCGCTTCAACCGCTTCGATTCCCGGCCGGTGCCGAACGCCAATGCCGTCATGTTCTGTCTGATGGACGTGTCCGGGTCCATGGGCGAGCGCGAGAAGGATCTGGCCAAGCGTTTCTTCGTGCTGCTGCACCTGTTCTTGAAACGACGCTACGACCGCATCGAGATTGTCTTCATCCGCCACACGCACCTGGCTCAGGAGGTCGACGAGGAGACATTTTTCTACAACACCCAAAGCGGCGGCACCGTCGTTTCCACCGCGCTGGAGGAAATGCACCGTATTATCGCCAGCCGTTACCCGGCCCACGACTGGAACATCTATGCCGCCCAGGCCTCGGACGGCGACAATTTCGCCGGCGATTCAGAGCGATGCATTTCGCTGCTCAACGGCGAACTCATGCGGCTGTGCCAATATTTTGCCTATGTCGAGATCATCGACGAGCGTGAAGCCCATATTTTCGGCTCGACCGAAAACGGGACGTCGCTGTGGCGTGCCTATAACGCCATCGACCAGAAGTGGCCGAACTTCCAGATGAGCCGCATCGCCACACCCGCCGATATCTACCCGGTCTTTCGCCAGCTCTTCGGCAGGCAGCCGGCCTCCCTCAAGAGAGCGTGAGGGTTCCCGATGGCCAGACAAGCGAGCAAATCCAGTCTGCTTTTCTCAGGGTCAGACTGGGATTTCAAAACATTGTCGCGGGCCTATGACGCGATCGAGGCACTTGCGGTCGAAGAGCTTCATCTGGACACCTATCCCGTTCAGATGGAGATCATCTCGTCGCAACAAATGCTCGACGCCTATTCGTCCATCGGCATGCCATTGATGTACCGTCACTGGTCTTTCGGCAAACATTTCCTCCACCAGGATCTGCTCTATCGCAAAGGCGGGCGAGGGCTTGCCTATGAACTGGTCATCAATTCCAATCCCTGCATCGTCTATCTGATGGAGGAAAACACCATGGCCCTGCAGGCCTTGGTGACGGCCCATGCAGCGCTCGGGCACAATCATTTCTTCAAGAACAATCAGCTGTTCAAACAGTGGACGGATGCGGGTGCGATCCTCGGCTACCTGGACTTCGCCAAGGGCTACATAGTCCGTTGCGAGGAGCGGCACGGCCTCGCCGCCGTCGAGGCTGTTCTCGATTCCGCTCACGCGCTGATGGATCAGGGCGTGTTTCGCTATCACCGGCCGCCGAGGCTGTCGTCCGAACGGCAACGCGAAGGAATTCGCGAGCGTCTCGAATACGAGGAGCGCTCCTACAACGACTTGTGGCGTACGCTGCCGCCTTCCCAGCAAGCGACCAACGAAAAGGGCCAGGACCCGGAGCGGAAGAAATCGCTCAACCTGCCTGAGGAAAACCTGCTCTATTTCCTGGAAAAGAACAGCCCGGTCCTGGAGCCCTGGCAGCGTGAGATCATCAGGATCGTCCGCGTCATCGCGCAATATTTTTACCCGCAACGGCAAACACAGGTGATGAACGAAGGCTGTGCCACTTTCGTGCACTATACGCTGATGAACATGCTGTTCGACCGCGGCCAGATCAGCGAAGGCGCCATGCTCGAAATCCTGCGCAATCATTCCAACGTGGTCTTTCAGCCGGCCTTCGACGATCCGCGCTTTTCAGGCATCAACCCCTATGCTCTCGGCCTCGACATGATGCAGGACATTCAGCGCATCTCGACCAAACCCACGGCCGAGGACCGCGATTGGTTTCCCGACATCGCCGGCCAGGGCAACTGGCGCGAGGTCCTGCTTGACGCATGGGCCGATCATCGCGACGAATCGTTTATCCGCCAGTACCTCAGTCCGGCCATGATCCGGAAATGGCGGTTTTTTGTGCTCGGCGACGCTGCCGACCAACCGCATTGTCAGGTCACCTCGATCCACGACGAGCGCGGCTACCGCAAGATACGCGACGCGCTCGCCAACAGTTACGATCTCGGCGCGAACCGGCCGGACATTCAGGTGGTGGATGTCGATCTGCTCGGCGACCGCCATTTGCGGCTGCAGCACAAGGTCAATGACGGCATCCTTCTCGAGGATGCCAGCCGCGACGCCACGCTTCGTCACATTCGCAGGCTTTGGGGCTATGAAGTCAGCCTGGCCGCCATAGATGCCGAGACCGGCGCGACGATCCACGAACGCTCGACCAGCCAGATCGCCGGATGACGTGCCCCGGCCTCCCTGCGCGTATCAGGTGTCGCCGGCTGGCCTGATCCTCAGCCTTGCGATCCGGTTCTTGTCGCGTTTCATCACGACGAAGCGCTTGCCGTGGAACGTAAAAGCCTGCTTCTCCTCGGGGATCGATTGCGTCTCGTGGATGACGAGGCCGGCAATGGTGGTGGCCTCCTCATCCGGCAGGTTCCAGTCGAGAGCCCGGTTGAGGTCACGGATGGGCACCGTGCCGTCGACGACGACGGAGCCGTCGGCCTCCTGCTTGACGCCCTGTATGTCGACATCATGCTCGTCGGCGATCTCGCCGACGATCTCCTCGATAATGTCCTCCAGCGTCACCAGCCCTTCGACCTCGCCATATTCGTCGACCACGACGGCGAAATGCGCCTTGCGGCGAAGGAAGGCGTTGAGCTGTTCCTGCAAGGTCGTGGTGTCGGGCACGAACCAGGGTTTCGAGGCGATCTTCATCACGTCGATCCGGGAGAAATCGTTGCCGACTTCGTTCAAGGCGCGCAGCAGATCCTTTGCATGCAGCACGCCGACGATGTTGTCGAGCGAGCCTTTCCACAGCGGCATGCGGGTGTGCGGGCTTTGCAAAATCTCGCG
The DNA here is from genome assembly GCF_040320355.1 of Mesorhizobium sp. M0715. NCBI lineage: Bacteria > Pseudomonadati > Pseudomonadota > Alphaproteobacteria > Hyphomicrobiales > Phyllobacteriaceae > Mesorhizobium > Mesorhizobium sp. M0715. The sequence goes on from NZ_JAMYPL010000021.1 coordinate 125,507, forward strand.
CACCACCGCTTCCGGCGCATTGTCCGCATTGACCGAGCGCATGTTGGTGCGGTGGACCATGACGTCGGAGACTTCCAGCTCGGCGAGATCGAACAGCCCGCCGACGCGGTCGCGATCCTCGCGCACCACTTGGCCGTCGCGGCGGAAATCGTCGACCGCACCGCGCAATTCGTCCTGGCTGGAACGCTGCGGCTCGATGCGCGAAAGCTCGTATCCGAACATGGCAAGCAGGCGCGTGCGGACGGCAACGAGCAGCACGATGAGGATGGCAAGGACGGCGACGACGATCCAGCCGGGCTCGTTCATCTCCGGTCGCTTTCCTTTGGGTGATTCTCCCTGAGGAACGACAGCACTTCCGATGCCGGAACATCTTTGGCAATGAAAGCCTGGCCGATGCCGCGCGTCAGGATGAAGGTCAGCGCGCCGCGTGACACCTTCTTGTCCTGGGTGATGAAGGCAAGCAGAGCCTCGGCGTCAGGCAATTCGCCCGGGATGTCGGCTATCCGCCAAGGCAGGCCGACGGCGCGCAGATGCGACTCGACGCGCGCGGCATCGTCGGGGCTGGCCAGATTGAGCCGTGACGAGAACCGGTAGGCCAGCGCCATGCCGATTGCGACGCCTTCGCCATGGACGAGGCGGCTTCCGTCATATTGGGTGGCGGCTTCCAGCGCGTGGCCGAATGTGTGGCCGAGATTGAGCAACGCGCGGTCGCCGGTCTCGAATTCGTCGCGCGCAACCACATCGGCCTTGGCGCGGCAGGCTTCGGCAATAGCCTGCGCCCTCTCCGGCCCGCCGGCAAAAACCTGGACCCAATTCTTTTCCAGCCAGGCGAAAAATTCCGGCCGGTCAATGAGCCCGTATTTGGCGAGTTCGGCATAGCCGGCGCGGAATTCGCGGATCGGCAGCGTGTCGAGCACGCCGGTGTCGGCCAGCACCAGTTTCGGCTGATGGAAGACGCCGACAAGGTTCTTGCCGCGTGGGCTGTTGATGCCGGTCTTGCCGCCGACCGAGGAATCGACCTGAGCCAGCAGCGAGGTCGGGATCTGCACGAAATTCATGCCACGCCGCACGATGCCGGCGGCAAAGCCGGCAAGGTCGCCAATAACGCCGCCGCCGAAGGCGATGACGATGTCGCCGCGCTCCAGTTTCGCAGCCAGCACACCGTCGACCACCTCTTCGAGACGGGCAAAACTCTTGGTCTTCTCGCCGGGCGGCAACGTGATCACGGCGGTCTGGATGCCGCCCGTTTCGAGGCTGGCCTGAAGGGCAGCGAGATGCGCTGCCGCGACATTGGCGTCGGTGACGACCGCGGCGCGCGTGCCCGGCAGCCGGCGCGCAATCTCCGCGCCCGCGCGGGCCAACAACCCCGAGCCGATCAGAATGTCATAGGTCCGATCGCCAAGGCCTACTTCGACGACAACGGGTGCATCGATGCTCACGATTCCACCTCGCCCGCCGCCGTCGTCTCATCGATGCCGAAATGCCGGCACAGCGCGTCCACCACCTCGGTCGCGATGACTTCCTTGCGGTCGTCGCGGGTCGGCACGGTGACGTCCGATGTCGCGTAGACCGGATAGCGCTCGCCCATCAGCCGCTCCAGCACGGCGCGCGGATCGGCACTTTTCAACAATGGCCGGTTCTGCTTCTTGGAGACGCGGTCCATCAGAAGATCGAGCTCGGCCTTCAGCCATACCGACACGCCCTGCGCTGCAATCGCCTCGCGCGTCTGCGCATTCATGAAGGCGCCGCCGCCGGTCGACAGCACCTGCGGGCCGTTTTCCAGCACGCGCAGGATGACGCGCTGCTCCAGCGCCCGGAATTCGGTCTCGCCATAGCGCTCGAACAGCTCCGGAACGGTCATGCGCGAGACGCTTTCGATCTCCTGGTCGCTGTCGATGAAGGGCAGCGCCAGCATCGTCGCCACCTTGCGGCCGATCGCCGTCTTGCCGGCGCCCATCAGTCCGACGAAGACGACGGAACGGCTGCCCAGCCGGCCAAGCAACGCGGCGTGGGTCTCGTCTGGAGGATTTGCTGGCAGCGCGTTCATTGGATTGTTCGAAGGCCCTCTTTGCCGGCGTATCGACATGAAAAGCCCGTTTGCGTCAAGCGTGGCAAGTGCCTTGAACCCGATATGGACCGGCAGGGTCTGCATGAGAAGTTGCTAACAGGCCCCAGCTTCTTCCTTGAATTGGCCGGATTGGCGTCCCATAAGGGGACAGGGTTTGGAAACGCAGAACAAGAAGACGGGCGAAAATTGATGCCGACACTGTTTCGCTTTGTCGTGGTAACAGCGATTCTGGCTGGCATTGCCTATGGTACGATGTTCGCCCTGGTGATGTTCGTCGAGCCAAAGAAGGGGGAAATGAGCGTGCGCATCCCTCCGGAAAAGCTGAACCCCAAGAAAAGCTGAACCCGAAGAAAATTGAATGAACAGCGCCGCCCGCATCGAAGCCTTTCTGGAAATGATGAGCGCCGAGCGGGGCGCGGCCGAAAACACGCTTTCCTCCTACCGCCGCGACCTCGAGGACGCTTCTGGCGCGATCGATGGCGGGCTGGCCGGTGCCGCCGCCGCCGATATCCGCGCCTATCTCGACGACATTGCCGCCCGCGGCTTTGCAGCCACCTCGCAGGCGCGCAAACTGTCGGCGATCCGTCAGTTCTTCAAATTCCTCTACGCCGAAGGCCTGCGCGGCGATGACCCGACCGGCACGCTGGACAGTCCGAAAAAGGGCCGCCCGCTGCCCAAGACAATGAGCGAGGCCGACACCGGCCGGCTGATCGACCGTGCGGCGCTTGAGGCCGGCGATGTCTCGTCGGGCGATGGGGACAGTCTGGCGTCACTGCGCCTGCATGCGCTGGTCGAGGTGCTTTACGCCACCGGCCTGCGCGTTTCCGAGCTGGTCGGCCTGCCGGTGACGGTGGCGCAGCGCGACGACCGTTTCTTCATGGTGCGCGGCAAGGGCGACAAGGAGCGCATGGTGCCGCTGTCCGCCAAGGCGCGCACGGCGATGAAGACCTGGCTTGCCGCCCGGGCCAAGGTGCCCGCCTTCGCCGACAGTCCGTTCCTGTTTCCGGCCGCCTCCGACAGCGGCTATCTCTCGCGCCAGGTCTTCGCGCGTGACCTGAAAGGGCTGGCGGCAAGGGCCGGCATTGCCTCGGCGAAGATCTCGCCGCACGTGCTGCGCCATGCTTTCGCCAGCCATCTCCTGCAGAACGGCGCCGATCTGCGGGCCGTGCAGCAATTGCTTGGCCATGCCGACATATCGACGACACAGATTTACACCCATGTGCTGGAAGAGCGGCTGGTGCGGCTGGTCAACGATCATCATCCGCTTGCCGACTAGGCCTCATATCGCTATGTGAGGACGACATTCCACCGCCCGGAGCCTTGGATTCAAGGGTTCCGTCAGCCACTGCCTTCCGACATATCGGTCCGCTCACGCATGTATAATTACCTCGATTTCGAAAAGCCGGTGCAGGACCTCGAGGGCAAGATCCTCGAGCTGAAGAAGCTTGCCGAAAATGGCGAGGCGGTCGATGTCGGCGACGAGATCAGCCGTCTCGAGAAGCGCTCCCGCGACGCGCTGCGCGATGCCTACAAGGCGCTGACGCCATGGCAGAAGGTGCAGGTGGCTCGCCATCCCGACAGGCCGCATTGCGTCGACTATATCAAGGGCCTGTTCACCGATTTCACGCCGCTGGCCGGCGACCGCAATTTCGGTGAGGACCAGGCGATCGTCGGCGGTTTCGCCCGTTTTCGCGGCGAGCCCATTGCCATCATCGGCCAGGAAAAAGGTTCCGACACAGCCAGCCGCCTGAAGCACAATTTCGGCTCGGTTCGCCCGGAGGGCTACCGCAAGGCGGTGCGGCTGATGGAACTGGCCGACCGCTTCAAGATCCCGCTGCTGACGCTGGTCGACACGGCTGGCGCCTATCCCGGTGTCAACGCTGAAGAGCGCGGCCAGGCGGAGGCTATCGCCCGTTCAACCTCGACCTGCCTCGGCCTGAAAGTACCGTCGATCTCGGTGGTCATCGGCGAAGGTGGTTCGGGCGGAGCCATTGCCATCGCCACCGCCAACCGCGTCTACATGCTCGAACACGCCATCTATTCAGTGATTTCGCCGGAAGGCGCCGCCTCTATCCTGTGGCGCGACACGACGCGATCGAAGGATGCGGCAACCAACATGAAGATCACCGCGCAGGACCTTCTGGAGCTGAAGATCATCGACGCCATTATCCCCGAGCCGCTCGGCGGCGCGCATCGCGGCGCCGAAACCGTGATCGGTGCGACCGGAGACCTCATCGCCAGGACGATGAAGGACTTTGCCGGCGCCAACACCGATTTCCGCGAGCAGCGCCGCGAAAAATACCTGGCCATGGGCCGCAGTCTCTGACCGCAGGCAGCCTTGGCGGCCACAATGTGGCGGCTACGAGCATTTTTGCCACAAAAATGCCGCTGCATTCGGCTCAATGAGACTGCCGCAGGGGGATGCGTCGGCACTTGCGGTAAGGAATTTATTAGGGTTAACGGGCTTAGGGTCCGTCGATGCGCAGTGCAGCGGCCAGGCAGGAAACGTCCTGGCGCCAGAGAAAAGACGATATCCGCAGCCATGTTTATCAAGCTTGCCCGCACCGGAATCCTGATCGCCGCCCTCGGCGTTGCCGGCTGTAACAATTCGTCGATGAAGGATTTCGCGCCGGAGGCCAACAAGCCGCTGCCCGACAAGATCCTCGCCGACATGAGAGCCAAGGGCATGGTCCGCACCTCGTCGGTGATGGCCCGCATCTTCAAGGAAGAAGGCAAGCTCGAGATCTGGAAGGCCAAGACCAACGGCCGCTACGACATGGTCGCCAGCTACGACATCTGCAAATGGTCGGGCAAGCTCGGGCCGAAATACACCGAAGGCGACCGCCAGGCGCCGGAAGGCTTCTACACGGTGCGCCCGGCGCAGATGAATCCGCGCTCGAACTACCATCTGTCGTTCAACATCGGCTATCCCAACGCCTATGACCGCGCCAATGGCCGTACCGGCTCCAATTTGATGGTGCACGGCGCCTGCTCGTCGTCGGGCTGCTATTCGATGACCGATGCACAGATCGAGCAGATCTATGCCTTTGGCCGCGATGCCTTCCAGGGCGGCCAGACCGAGTTCCAGATCCAGGCGTTTCCGTTCCGCATGACCGCCGCCAACATGGCGCGCTACCGCAACGACCCGAATTACGACTTCTGGAAGATGCTGAAGGTCGGTTACGACAATTTCGAGATCACCAAGGTGCCGCCGAAGGTCGATGTCTGCGAGAAGCGCTACGTCTTCAACCAGGTTGCCGCCGACGGTCAGACATTCGACCCGACCGGCGCTTGCCCGGCAACCACTCAGCCTGATTCGCTGAAGAGCGCCTACAATTCCTACATGAGCACCTACGACGCGGCGTTCAGCGGCGCGGTCAAGGCCAGCGTGCCGGCGCCCAAGCCGACCATCGCCGGTATCAAGGAAGCCAGCATCGTCTCCGACTGGTCCAAGCGCCGCGCACGCGGCGAACGCGTGCCGATCGATCCGCCGTCGCTCAACAATGACGGCTCGGTCACCGAGACGGCACGCATGGGCCGCATCGATTCGCCTGCCGGCCGCAAGATGGCGGCCCTCGATGCCGAAAAGGCGGCCAAGCAGAAGGCCGAGGAGCAGAGGCTGGCTGCCATAGAGGCGGCCAAGCAAGCCAAGGAAGCCGCCAAGGCTCAGGCTCTGGCCGAAAAGGAGGCCGAAAAGGCCGCCAAGGAAGCCCCCGTCGCCACCGCGACCATCGCGGCCCCTTCGGAAGCGGCACCGATGGCCGAAACGCAAGCGGCGAGTGCCGACGAGAGCCGCGTGACGAAGCTGAAGAACAAGCTGCTCGGCATGTTCGGCGGTTGATTTCACCCGTGGCTGACCGCGCCGCTATTTATGACCTCAAGGGGCTGAACTGCCCCTTGCCTGTGCTCAAGGCCAAGAAGCGCCTGGCGGGGATGCAACCGGGCAGCCGGCTGTGGCTCGAAACCACCGACCCGCTCGCCGTCATAGATATTCCGGCATTCTGCTCCGAGAGTGGCCACCAGTTGATTGAAACGGCGGCGGTCTCCGGCGGCCATCGCTTTCTGATCGAGCGCGGCGAACAGCAATCGTAGAGTTCAACGCCCGGCAATCGCCAGCGGGTTGTTTTCCAGCGCGGCGCGGTCGGGCGTGTCGATCGACGGCCGGTTGGTGAAGGCGGCGAACAGCCTGCGGATATAATCTTCGGGCATATCGAGCGTGATCAGCACCAGCCGCGTGCCGCGCTGGCCATCGGGCCAGGACGGCAATTGCACCGGCGGATGCAGGATCTTCTGCACGCCATGGATCACCAGCGGCCGCGACGGGTCTTCCCTGAGCTCGATAATTCCCTTCATGCGCAGCAGGCGCTCGCCATGCGTCGAGCGCAGCAGGTCGAGGAACATCTCGATCGCCGAAAACGGCACCGGGCCGTCATGCACCAGCGAATAGGAACGCACGCGCGAATCGTGGCGATGCCCATGGTCACGGCCATGTTCGTGATCATGCCCATCATGGTGATCATGATCATGATGATGGTGATCATGCGCGGCTTCCTCGCCAAGCCAGCGCCGCACATCGGCGGATTTGGTTGCAGGGTTGTAGAGGCCGCAGTCGAACAGCGCCGCCACGCCTGTCTCCGTGTCGCCGGCATCGAGCAGTTCGGCGCCCGGATTGATCTGCCGCAGGCGCGCCCGGAGCATTTCCAACTCATTGGGATCGGCGACCAGATCGGCTTTGCTGAGCACGATGCGATCGGCGACGGCAGCCTGCTTCACCGCCTCGACATGGGCGTCGAGCGTGGCGTTGCCGTTGACGGCATCGACCAGAGTGATGACGCCGTCGAGCCGGAAGGCCTGGATCAGCGCCGGATGCGCCATGATCGACTGCAGCACCGGCGCCGGGTCGGCAAGGCCGGTGGTCTCGACGATGACGCGGGCAAGCCGGGCAATGCGGCCGGTCTGCAGCCGGTCGACCAGATCGGCCAGCGTATCGACCAGTTCACCGCGCACCGTGCAGCACAGGCAGCCGTCCGACAGCTGGATAATGCCGTCGGAAGACTGCTCGACCAGCAGATGGTCGATCGCCACCTCGCCGAACTCGTTGATGATCACCGCCGTGTCGGCCAGCGCCGGATCCTTGAGCAGCCGGTTGAGCAGCGTCGTCTTGCCGGCGCCGAGGAAGCCGGTCAGCACCGAGACGGGGATCGGGAAGCCGCTGCCCATTGGCTAGTTCGCAACCTTGACCGGCTGGTCGCCCTGCGCGGCGGAGCCGGCAATCTTCGGGCCGGTGCCGGCCGGTGCCGGCCTGTCGGGCCGCCAGCTCGGGATCGGCACATCGGCATATTCCTGGCCGCCCTGGTCGAGGATGGCCTTCGGCGCCGGACCGGCGGCGCCGCCAAGGCCGACGGCAACCAGCGTCGGCACATGGTCGAGCTTTTCCTGATACGGCGATTTCGGCACATCCTTGGCGACGACCGGCGGTGCCTCGGACTGCTCCTGCGGCGTCTTCTTCTTGCAGACCTCGTCCTTCATGTCGTTGGGCGAGACCGTGTCGCCATAGGGCGCCAGCGTGGTGACGGTGGCCGAACCGGCGGCCGGCGTGTCAAAACCCTGGTCGAGCAATCTCGCGGCGGTCTCGGCGCGGGTGACCGCCGATTTCTCGCCAAGCACGACCGCGACCAGCGTGCGCCCATTGCGCGTCGCCGAGCCGATCATGTTGAAGCCGGAGGGGCAGACAAAGCCGGTCTTCATGCCATCGGCACCGGGATAGCGGCCGATCAGCAGATTGTAGTTGGGAATAGCCTTCTTGCCGACGGCAAGACCCTCGATCGAGAACCACGGCGCATATTGCGGAAATTCGCGGCGGATCGCCATCACCAGCACGGCGAGGTCGCGCGCCGTCGTGTACTGATCCGGCGAATAGAGCCCGTTCGGATTGACGAAATGCGTGCCGTTCATGCCGAGCCGGGTCGCCTCGGCGTTCATCCGGTCGGCAAAAGCCGCCTGCGAACCGCCGACATTTTCGCCCACCGCCATGGCAATGTCGTTGGCCGATTTGACCAGCATCATCTTCAGTGCGTTGTCGAGCCGCAACACCGAGCCCGGCTTGAAGCCCATCTTGCTTGGCGGCTCCCCGGCGGAGTGTTTGGTCACCTTGATCGGCGAATCAAGCTGAACCTCGCCGGCGGCGATCGCCCGAAAGGTGACATAAGCGGTCATCAGCTTGCTCAGCGACGCCGGATACCAGCGCTTGAACGCGTCCTGATGCTGCAGGATCTTGCCGCTGCCGAGATCGAACACGACCACCGGATTGGCCAGCGCCGGCCCGGCCACGACCGATAGCGCGATTGTGCCAGCCGAGAATAGTTTGAGGAAATGCCTGTACCGCATGATCAAATCCGAAATCGCCTCTTGCCGTAGTCGCCCCTGGCTCCGTAAGATTTCGTTACGCGATCGCCAGCATGATAGGTCCGACCCTCAAAAAAACGGACCGCATCGTTGCGGTGCTATTTACCCTATGTGACGCCAAGATGGCAAAGTGCCTGGCGATCACAATTGCAAGGCAGCGGACGACACCCGCTTGTCCCAACAGCGAGATGGAACCATCATGCCAATCCTGAACCGTGCCGCCGAAATGCAGGACGAAGTTGCCGGCTGGCGCCAGCATCTGCACCAGACGCCAGAACTGAACTTCGACGTCTTCAAGACCGCCGCTTTCGTCACCGAGAAGCTGAAAGCCTTCGGTTGCGACGATGTGGTCACCGGTCTCGGCAAGACCGGCGTGGTCGGCATCATCCGCGGCCGCCAGGGCGAAGGCCCGACCATCGGCCTGCGCGCCGACATGGACGCGCTGCCGCTCAACGAGATATCGGGCAAGCCCTACGCCTCGACCATCCCCGGCAAGATGCATGCCTGCGGCCATGACGGCCACACGGCAATGCTGCTGGGCGCGGCCAAATATCTCGCCGAGACGCGCAACTTCACCGGCTCCGTGGCGGTGATCTTCCAGCCGGCCGAAGAGGGCGGCGGCGGCGGCAACGAGATGGTCAAGGACGGCATGATGGAGCGTTTCGACATCTCCAGGGTGTTCGGCATGCACAACATGCCGGGCCTGCCTGTCGGGCAGTTCGCCATTCGCCCGGGTCCGATCATGGCGGCGACCGCCGAGTTCACCATCACCGTGCGCGGCAAGGGCGGCCACGCGGCGATGCCGCACGGCACGATCGACCCGATCGTCATCACCAGCCAACTGGTCGGCGCCTTGCAGACGATCGCCTCGCGCAGCACCGATCCGGTCGAGGCCGTGGTCGTGTCGGTGACCAAGTTCCACGCCGGTGACGCCTACAACATCATCCCCGAAACCGCTGAAATAGCCGGCACCGTGCGCACCTTGCGCAAGGAGATCGCCAAGAAGTCCGAAGAGCGCATCCGCAGCATCTGCGACGGGCTGGCGACCGCGTTCGGGGCAAAGATCGAGGTCGACTACCAGGCAAATTACCCCGTGACCTTCAACCACGCGGAAGAGACGGTGTTTGCCGGTGATGTCGCGATGAGTGTCGCCGGCGACGCCCATGTCCACCGCGGCATCCAGCCCGTGATGGGCGGCGAGGATTTCTCCTACATGCTCGAAGCCCGCCCCGGCGCCTTCATCTTCATCGGCAATGGCGACACCGCCGGTCTCCACAACCCGGCCTACGACTTCAACGACGAGGTCATCCCGCACGGCATGAGCTACTGGGTGAAACTGGCGGAAACCGCGCTGGCCGCCTGACGACGGCAGCGCAAAGTCGGCCGAATTGCCTTCGGCCGGCCTCTTGGCGAAACGATCCGAAGCGGCTATGTGTCTGGCCGCGTGGTCCCGTAGCTCAGTAGGATAGAGCGGCAGATTCCTAATCTGTAGGTCACAGGTTCGATTCCTGTCGGGATCACCACGCTTTTCAAAGACTTGGTGAGCCGCCATACTTCTTTGCGAATTGGCCGCTGGAGCGGATGAAACCATCACGCCCTCCTTCTTGCATTTGACAAGAGTCGGGCTTCGGATGTGAAGGGGAACCCTCGCCTGCGCTGGCATTTCGGCATTCGTCTGTTGCATTGGCTCACCGTGATCGCGCTCGCGGCGCAAATCGCCATTGCCTTTGGGCCGATGGACGGGCCGGGTATGGCGACGATGAACTGGCTTCCGCTTCACATGTCGATCGGCGTGACGATCCTTGCCATCATCGTCCTCAGACTTTGCTGGCGCATCTTTACCCGCGCCCCTGTCAGGCAAGCCTCAGAGCCCATGCGGTTTGCGACGGCTTTCTTCCATATGTTTCTCTACGTTGCGATTCTCGCCGTCCTGATAACGGGATGGCTGGGCTACCGACCAATGCCTTTCATGCCTCCCGCGCGGCTTTTCGGAGTCTTGCCTGTACCATTGGCGCCCTCCGTCGGCGCGGCAAGGGCTTTCGCGTTCATCCACGCAAAGCTGGTCTGGATACTGCTTGGATTCGTCGGCGTTCACATCCTCGCAGCATTTGTACATTTCGTGCTGCTTCGCGATGATGTCATGTACACCATGCTCTTTGGACGGCAGAACATCGCTTCGCGCAAAGAGAAAGCGCCGCTTGCTGTCGACGATGAAGCCGGCAGCTCACGCAATCGCCCATAATCCTCCCGCAATGACAGCCGCGTATCGCGCCGCCTTGCCCAAGGTGACGAGAACTACGAACACGCCGAGATTCACCCGTGCCGCGCCTGCCGCGATGGTGAAAGCATCTCCGACAACCGGAAGCCAGGCAAACAGCAGCGTCCACTTGCCAAATCGTCGGAACGTCCGGCTTGCCTGCTCGTAACGATCGGGAGTGACAGGAAACCAGCGTCTGATCCGCAGCGAATCGACGCCACGCCCCAGAATCCAGTTGACCACGGAGCCGAGCGTGTTACCGATCGTGGCGACTGCCAGAAGCAGCGCCGGATCACCACGACCCGATACGATCAGGCCGGCAAGGACCACATCCGACGAGGCCGGCAGGATGGTTGCAGCGAGGAACGCGCTGACGAACAGCGCGCCATAGAGCGTCACCACGCCGGACTATACACGTCGACAGTTGCCCGTCATGACGAGCTGCTCTTGCTCGAGGATGTGGCAGTGGGTACATTCTTGGCCCGACCGGTCCTGGCGCGGGGGGTAGCCCGTACCGTCCCTCCGCGCGACATTGACAGCCTGTTTCAGCCAACCCTGACGACAAAATGCTTCGTCACCGGCTCGATGATCTTCCAGGTTCCCTTGAAATCGGCTTCCACCACGAAGGCATCGCCGGGGCCGACCTCGACCGGCGTGCCGCCGTCCGGCGTGATGATGATGCGGCCGGCGATCATGTGCACGAACTCGTAGTCGGTATAGGTCGCGTGATAGGTGCCGGGCGTCGCGCGCCAGGTGCCCGACAACACCTTGCCGTCCTCGGTCGTGTGCTGGACGGCGGTTTGCATGGTCGGCTTGCCCTCGACGACGATCCAGCCAGCCAGATCGCCGGCGTCCGCGTGTTCGACGGTGCCGAATTTGAGGATTGTCTCGCGTGTCATGTGCTGGGCTCCGTTTGGTGGATTGCGTGGCGTTGTTTGCCTAGCCGGTCAGATAACCGATGCACCTGCCGCGGGCAATGCCGGCGCCATACGGCCGGCACCTTGGCTGACGGTGCATCAAACGAAAACCCGCCTGTGCGGCGGGTCACTGGCGCAAATCAGCACCATAGGCAAATATGTACCATAGCTGAGGTCACCGAGTCAAGAATAAATTCCTATCGTAAAAGCTGGCGGCGCAAAAGCTGCCAGCACTGGCTGCCACGAGGCCTCTGTTAATCCGGGTTCGGAACCCTGCCCTCCGGCGCACGCCGCGTCCTTCGGCTCTCGACGGGCGGGTCAGGGTTTGTGCCGCGCCGAGACGAGTTCCGCCTTGCGCCTTGCCGTCTCCATTCCCAGACCGATGAAAGCACGCGCGTGCTTGGCCAGCGCCATGTTGTCCGTCCAGAGATTGCGCCAGATCGCGGTCTTCTTCGACAGGTTCTCATCGACGATTTCCGAAGAGAAGGATTCGAAGCTGAGGTCGTCGCTGTAGCCGATAGCGGTCAGCGCATCGAAGATCGCGGCGAAATCGATATTGCCGGTGCCGAGGAAGCCGCGATGGCTTTCGCCGATATGGACATAGCCGATCTTGTCCGCGGCTTGACGGATGGCCAGCCCGACATCGGCCTCCTCGATGTTCATGTGGAAGGTGTCGAGATGCAGGAAAATGTTGTCCGAGCCGGTGTCCTCGATGAAGGCCAGCCCTTGCGCGGCGGTGTTGAGCAGGTTGCTTTCGAAGCGGTTGACGATCTCGAGGTTGAGCGTGACGCCGGCCGCCTTGGCTGTCTCGGCAACCTTGGCCAGCGTGCCGGCGCTGCGCTGCCATTGATCGCGCGTCGGCGCCTCGACCTGCAATCCGTGGCTGGTCGAGAGAATGCCGGCGACCTTCCGGCCGCCGAGATCGCGCGTCAGCGCGATGGTGTCGTTGAGGATTTCGACGCCGCGCGCGGCAATCGCCTTGTCGGCGCTCGAAATATCGCCATCAACAGGCAATCCGATGCTGATCGCCACGCCGAGGCCAAGATCGGCGATGCGGCTGGCGAGCCCGCCGATGTCGACATTGGCGGGGTCGAGATAGGAGAATTCGATGAGGTCGAAGCCGGCCTCCCTGGTGTTGGTCAGCGTGCGCTCGAGATCTGCCTGAGCCGAGCTCGCCGACCAGACGAAAGAATGGATTCCAATACGCGACATCATCGTCTCCGGTGCTGACAAGAGGTGGGGGGGGGGGGGGGCCGCCCCCCCCCCGGGGGGGGGGGGTATTGGGGGGGGGGGGCGGCCCGGGGGGGGGTGAGGGTGTGGGGGGGGGGGGGGTTGAGGGGGGGGCGGCCCCGGCGGGCGCGGGGGGGGGGGG